>MGQW01000086.1 GCA_001798885.1 Deltaproteobacteria bacterium RBG_16_64_85 | reverse complement strand
AAACCTCCCACATCCGCCCTTCGAAATCCTTTCCCGGCAATTCGGCCGTGAAGGTACCGTACATCGGCCATCGCTCCCCGATCATTCCCGGTGCCGAAAGCGTCATGAAGAATTCAATCCTTTCGTCACGTTCGCATCCCAGTTCGGCGAACGGGATCCCCATCTCAAGAATCTTGTCGAACGCGGCGACGATCGTTTCCGGCCTGGAGACGGATTCTTTTTCGTGAGAGGTTTCCCCGATCGACCCCGATGTGAAGGCCATCGTCCGGTCGGAAATGCCAATCACCAGTGAAAACTTTCGGTTTTTTGCAGGGAACAGGAACTCCACCTCGATCGAAGGACAACTCTCTTGAACAAGAGGCACGAAATCGGCCCTCAAGAAGATGCGGGATTCATCGAAGCCGTAATATAGACATGAAAGGACCCCGTGCCCTGCCCTGTGCATGGTGCCGAATCCGGGGTTGGGGATGTACCGGGCAGCGGCGCTCCATTCGAAATAGGAGCTGATGTTCCCGTTGATCTTGGGGTGAATATACGCCCTTGGGCTGGAAAGGAGGCTGGTCCCTTCCGGCATCCGGTCGAGACGGATAATGGGGATGTCAAGGGAATCCGGCGCGGTTTCAGTCATTTCCCGATATGCCGCCTTGAGGTGGTTGCGGAATAAACGATCGAACTCCGGGCCATGCGGAGTGAAATGGTCGTCACCATACCACCAGCACCAATCGGAGCCTTCCGCGACGAACAGGTGTTCACGGGAGCGTTCCATGGATGGCAACAAGGTTTTTCCTGTCTTGACGGCCTGGTCGTGTCGCAACTGCCACAAGGCTCTTGCACGGGACAACATCGACCACGCCGTGCGATCCTCCTCATGCCCGATCCAGATGTTAAAGGTCCCGTCGATCCAGGAGCCCGTAGGAATCGATGGCAAATCTTCTATATAATTACCCATATGAAGTGATTCAGATAATGTAACACAGGAGATTTCCGGGGAAAGTTTTCCCAATCTGTCCATGAGTGTTTGGAGAAACAAACGTCCGGAGTCGTAGAAATATTCCCAAGCGTTTTCTCCGTCCAGTATCACCGGAATAACGTAGGATTCTTTTTTAAGTTTTGATGGCAAAGATGATAATTTACTACCTATCTCATTGATTTTATGAACGAAATTATTGGCTGCTTCGACGGCATCCCACCGGGAGTATTCAAAGCCGATGAGGTCGGAGAGGTAATGGTCGCGGAAAAAGAGATGGATGGATCCGGAGGGTGTATTTGCCCGGTAGGGTCTGTAGAGCCAATCCGGATCCGCGGGCACGCCTTCGGCGTCCCGGAGGACCGGCTTCCCTCCCAATACCTTGGAGAGAAGCCCTTCATCCGTGGCGGCCCAGCGGAAGCCCGCGCGAGCGGCGAGTTCCATCGTCGCAGGGCTGATCGATCCCTCGGAGGGCCACATCCCGTCGGGGTACGAACCGAACAGGGAATGGAACGTCTCGCGTCCTGTGACCATCTGTTCCAGGGCGTCCGCGGGGTAGGCGAAGGGCACCTTGGGCAAAGGGGCGCCCGGCAGGGCGTCTTGGGCCGCGCGGGTATCGATGAGAAGCGGAAGGATCGGATGGTACATCGGTGTGGTGGAGAGCTCTCCCTCGTCCCCTTCCAGCAGTTTCCGGTACTCCGGTATTACCGTCGCCATGACTTCGACCTGCCGGTTCAGGATGTAGGCCTTCTCCCGTTCCGTGTATCCCCTCCCCTTTCTCCACAAACGGGAAAGTTCGTCGTCCTCCTCCCGGAGCAACGGGTGAAACCACGTCAGGTTGAAGAGGGTCATGAGATCGGTGTATTCGGACGCGCCGAATCCGCCACGGATGCCCTGCTTCCCGACCGCCCGCCGAGCGGTTTCCTGGCGCATGTAGAGATCGGCGTATCGTGGCTGGGGCAGGATCATGGTCGGAGGGAAGGCGGAGAAGAAATTCCGCAGGAGGAACTCCTCCTCGTCGCGCGTCAGGTCGAGGGCGTTCTTCCGCGACAAGGTCAGGAAGATGTCCTCCGCCCCGTTCTCCACGTAGTCCTGGAGCTGGATCAACAGGGAGGGGACGAGGTTGAAGGTGTGCCTGACCGCCGGGAACTCCCGGAAGATGCGGGGAAGGGCGGCGTAATCCTTGATGGCGTGGAGACGGACCCAGGGGAGAATGTAGGTTCCCGTTTCCGGGTCCTTGTAGTAAGGCTGGTGCATGTGCCAGAGAAAACAGAGAGAAATTTTCATCCGGCGCCCGCTCCCTCTACTCCGCCTGGGCGAGCTTGATCTCGATCAGCTCCTTCGTTCGCGGGTCGGCTGTTTCAACGAGAATCTGCCGGTATAACGCGGCCGCTTCCTGCTTTCGCCCCGAGAGCGCCATCGCCCTGGCCTGTCCCATCTGCGCCTGCGCTCGCAATTCGCCGCCGGCGGCTTCGGCCGCCTCCCGATAAGCCTCCGAGGCAGCTCCAAAGTCGCCCTTCGCCTCTAGCGCATGCGCCAGTCCCGTGCGGAGGAGGAACGGCATGACCTCGTCCATTTTGCTTTCCTTACTCGCCGCGCGGAACTGCGTAACGCTCACGTCGTATTTCCCGCGAAGGAAGGCGATGCTGCCGAGGTAATACCTTGCGTAGGCAGCGGCGATGGTTCCGGGATGCTGGTTGACGTGCGTGGACAGGAACTGCTCCAAACGGGCAAGCTTTTCGTCGTCCGCCATGGACGGGGCCTGCAGAACCTCCCTCGCGCGGTTCAGGTGCGGCCAAAGGTCACGGCTTGCCTTGTTTTCTTCCCAGCGGAAGTACGTCTGCGCGCCGAAGACACCCACGAGCAGAAGCAGCAACCCCCCGCCGGCGGACAGCATCTTCGAGCGGTTTTCCAGGACCCATGCCACCGCCCTGCTGAAGGCCGAGATGAATTCGTCCGGGCCTTTCAGGTCCTTGCGGGTGTACCTGATCTTTTCCGCCACAGGTTCTCCCTGTTTATCGTTTGCCTTCCACCAGTTCCCTGGCGTTTTCCTGCATCCGTGCCGCGTCCCGATCCGAGAGGCCTGCCCCGCGGATGATCCGGATCGCGGTCTCCCACGGGGTGAAATCCCCCGGTGAATGCGAATCGCTATTGTACACCAGGCGGGCACCGCATTTCACCGCCAGGCGGGCGACGTGGCCGTTGGTCAGGGAATGGCCATGACGCGCCGAGATTTCCAGCAAGACACCGTTCTTCTTTGCCAGCAGGACTTCCGCTTCCGTGATCAAACCGGGATGCGCGAGGATGTCGGCCCCGGCCTGGATGGCCGCCAGGTTGGTCCCCCCGGGCACCGGCTCCACGATGGTCTCCCCGTGCACGGTGACGACCTTCGCACCCCTCTCCCGCGCCAGCGCCACGAGGGAAGCGATCATCCGGGGAGGAACGTGGGTGATTTCCACCCCGGGAAAGACCTTCGCGGCGACCTTTCCGCGCAACTCCCCGCAGAAGTGCGAGATCCGCTCCAGTACATACTCCAGGTTCGAAGGATCGGCGTGGTCGGTGATCGCGAGGTGGGTGTAACCGGCGAAGAGCGCCCGCGAAACGACTTCGGAGGGGATCAGCTCCCCGTCGCTGAAGGTCGAATGCATGTGGAGGTCGATCATCCTTTCTCTCCTTCGAGGTATTGCCGCACGACGCGCGCGAGCGCGTCCCGGATCTCCTCCGGCGACAACCGCTCCATCTCCTGAACCTTGAGGGAGCCCCCGAGCTTCTCGATGCGGTTCTGGAACAGGCGGAGCGTGTTCTCCCCCAGGCCGAAGTTGGTGAAGGTCTTCCCCATCACCGCGAGAACGACCCTGGCGTCCACCCCGCGTGTGTAGTCGGATACGGCAAGCAGCCCCTCGAGGGAGCTCGATACTTCGTCCTTCAGGAAGGCGATGATCCCTACGGGACGGGGAGCGATCGCGTACCATACGGGAGAGGTCGACCGCAGGTAGGGAAAAGCATAGAGCATCAGGGAGTTCCCCTGCCCGACGCGGATCCTCCCGAACATTCCAATGGGGAATCCTTCCTTGCGCCGGAGGGCGAAGAACGCGCTGTCCACCTCGAACTCGCGGAACTGGCCCAGTGCCAGGACGATGCCTTCCAGGAGCGAGGAGTCCGGGAGGAAAAAAGCGATCTGCCCCATGGTTCCGTCGGTGTACCCGCTTCGCTCCTCCATCCGGCTGCGCATGCGGGCAAGTTCCTCGGGAGGGAGAAATTCGCTTTTCGTGGAAAGGGTTTCGAACACCCCGATCTTCAGGATTCCGCGGCTCTTTAGCTGCAGAAGCGTCTCGTAGACCAGAAGATCGGGAGAACTGCAATTGTTAACGATGTCCTCCACGCGGTTGCAGAACTCCGCCAGCAGGAGAATCTCCCGTACCGCGCCCCCCGCGCCCGCGACGGACCGAACGTCCTTCGCGATCACGACGGACTCGTTCACGGCGGGTTTCCGGCTGCCGAGCTTCTCGAGCTCGTCGTACTGCCGCATCCCCTCCATGACCATGCGCTCGCTCGGTGCGTGGATCGTGCGGCGGACCCCCACCTTGCCGGGGATGAACCGGAACTTCCCTTGCCGGAGCGGGATTATGCGGAAGAGCGCCTTCTCGCCGACGATGTTCTGGGTGACGGCGGAGACGATCTCTCCCCTCTCGATGTAGATCGAGCCCGAGATCCCGTCCCCTTCCACCTGGATGATCCCGCTCTTCTGGTTCAGTGACAGCATCTGCCAGAGGTCGGGAAGGAAGACCTGTGCAAGGTTCCCGCCGATCTCGGAATCCCCGGAAAACACCTCCGAGAGGGAGTCCCGGAACAGCGTCCGCTGGATCCGGAGGAGGATCTCTTCCTCGTGGAACGGCCTGCGGATGAACTCGTCGTCCCCAGCCCGGAATCCGGAGACGCTTTGCTCCTTGTCGCTCAGGAAGAAGATCGGGATCGCATTCGTGTTCGGGTTGGTGCGCAGGATCTGGACCAGCCTCTCCGGCCCCAGCACTCCGACCGAGAGGTCGAGCAGCAGGATGTCGGGACGCTTGAGAAGGGCCTCGGCAAGGGCCTTGCTGCCGTCGACGGCCTCGATCACCTCCATCCCCTTCTCCCTCAGAAAGTGGCTCAGGGCCTGGCGGGACTTCTCGGAAGGATCCGCGATCAGGACTTTTTTCGCCGTGGTGGTTGCCGGCATGGCTCCCTCGCCTAGAAGTTTCCCTGCAGGAGGTACATCTCCTGGACCTTCTCCATCATCGCCTCCACAAGCCACTCGTCGGCAGTGTTGAAGCCACACACCTCCTCCTGCCGGCCGGCGGCAAAGAGCCCGTAGGCGCCGTTCTCTTTCAGGTAGAGGACGATCTCCTTTTCCATTAAACGTTCGTCGTCGGCGGCCATGTACATCAGGTTCTTCGCGTCGAACCGTGTGCTTCCGGACTGCCCGACGATGTAGATGTTGCGGCCGGGCGGCGCCTCGGTTCCGTAGGAGAGAAAGATCTGCTTGAAGATCTCCGGCCGCGGGCCGGCGGCGATCACGATCCCCCTCGCCTCTCCGCCGGAAGCCACGTCTTGCGCGACCGATTCGACGATCCGGAAGAACATCTCCCGAGGAAGGGAGAAATGGCCGTTTCGACCGAGGTCCTGCCGGATGCGGGTGAAGTAGGGGACCTCCTCACCCTTTCGGAGCAGGTCGTAGTATTCGGGCTTGCCGACCAGGACGTCGAACGCATCCCAGAACGATTTCTCCACGAGGCGCAGCCGGTGGAGCGGGCTCATCTGCTGCCGGAGATACTTGTCTTCCGAGAGACGGGAGAGTTCCTGGAAGTCATTCCCGTCGCGCGGGTATGTGGCGGAAACGAAGAAGGGATGGAGGGCGAATTCCCCCCCGAGGAACCGGATCCCCCCGACGTCGCGGACAGCCTTCCGCAGCCTCCGCAATGCCAGCATCGACCCGAAGTAGTCCGTCTCGGGGAGGACGATGCAGAAGCGGCCGGGATCGACGCGTGCAATGAGGTCGGAGTCGCGGAGCACCTTTCGGACCGCCTCGACCGTCCTCGCGAGCGCGCCGGCAACGAGGCTTTCCCGGGTCTGCTCCATCAGGAAGGCGAAGTTTTCAATTGCCAGGAAGATCAGGGAAAGCGGCCGCCGGAACCGGGTTGCCTTGTAGCGCTCCTTCTCGAAGTAGTCCGCCAGGAATGCCGCGGAATAGGCGCGCGTCTCCGGATCGCGGAGGGAGATCTTCTCGATGCGGACCAGCCGGTCGACGGTCTTCAGGGAAGACGCGGCGTAATCGCCGATGATCCGGGCGATGTACCGGTCGCTCTCGCTGAACGGCTTGCGGTCGACCCGCTCGCCCAGCTTGACCAGACCGATCGCCTTTTCCTGGAAGACGAGGGGTACGTACAGCGACGTCGCACGCTCCCGGTTGGGAGGGTCCGGACGGTTTGCCGCCGAAGGTGCGAGAAACGGCATCCCCTTCCAGATCGATTCGGCCCACTCCGTCTGGGAGAGGAAGAATCGCGACCCTTCCCGGTCGATGCTGATGACTCCCCTCACCGAGGCGATCATCATCTCGTCGGAGTCGGGTGGGGAGGCCAGCCAGATGATGCAGCTCTCGGCGCCCAGTTCGCGGACGAAGGTATCGGTGATCTGCGCCAGCAGTTTCTCCTTGTCCAGCGAGGTCATGATCTTCAGACATTGCTGGTACAGCGAGGCGAGCGAATAATACTCGAGGCTTTCCGCAAGGAGTTGCCGCTCCATCGTGGGCCCCCCGTCTTCCGGAAAATCGGTCCAGAGGACCCAGCGTGCGACTTCGCGAAGCGGCGGTTCTCCCCGGAAAAAGAGAACGGGGGGGGCACTTTTCCCTTCCCGCCGGAAAACTTCCAGGATCTCGGGGCGGGCACACTCGATCGACGCGGCGACGGCGCTGTAGGCGGACAGGTCCATCCCTCCACCGTTCAGCTGGGAGGGAGGGAGGAATTCGAATTCCACCGGGTGCTCCCGGACCACAAGACGTATTTCGCGAGCTGCGCCGGCATCCTCCTGAACCACCAGTATGCGCGTGACGCTCATGAGCTCGCGGCAGGCTACATCTTGTACTTGCTGAAGTCTTCGGGGTCCATCTTCTCCAGCAGCTCGGCCCACTTGTCCTTTTCCTGCCCGGTACCCGCTCCCGCCTCTATGCGGACGGCCTTCTCGATGACCGGCTCGTGGACGAGAATGGGGGCTCCCAGACGGATCGCAATGGCGAGCGCGTCGCTGGGGCGGGAATCGATCACCAGCGTCTTCCCGCCGACCTCGAGATGGAGCGCGGCGTAGTAGGTGTTTTCCTTGATGTCGGTGATCTCGATTTTCAGCAGGCGTATGCCCAGCTGGTCCATGACGCTCTTGAAGAGGTCATGGGTCATCGGGCGTGGGAGCTGAACCTTCTCCAGTCCCACCGCGATGGCGTTGGCTTCGAGAATGCCGATCCAGATGGGGAGAATGTTCTGATTGTTCATGTCCCGAAGGATGACAATCGGCGACTGGGTCGCCGGGTCGATCGTGATTCCCACGACCTGCATTTCCTTAACCACGAGAGTCTCCTTCCGCACCCGAGAGGGAATGGGCTCCGGCGGACCGTATGAAGACCTTCCGGAAAGGCCCTGTCAGGGTTTCTTTTGGTGAAAAGTTCACGACTTTGTGACAAGAGGTGCGCCCGCACAATTGCCCGTCGTCTCTTGCGCTTCTCCCCTCGATGAGGATCTCCATTTCTTTTCCGACGCAGGCCGTGAGACGCTCGCGCGTGTGCGCGTCCTGCAGGGATTGGAGACGGTGGAGCCGCCGGGCGGCAACATCCGTCGGGATGGCGCCCGGGAGGGTCGCGGCGAGGGTTCCAGGCCGGGGAGAAAACTTGAAGGAGAAAGCGAAATCGTAGCGGACCTCTTCCATGATGGAGAGGGTCTCATCGAAATCGGCTTCCGTCTCGCCCGGGAAACCGACGATGAAATCGGACGAGAAGCCGATCCCGGGCCTCGCCCTCCGCAATGGATCGACCTTCTCCAGGTACTCTTTGCGCGAGTACCCCCGCCCCATGGCCGACAGGATCCGGTCGGAGCCCGACTGGATGGGAAGATGGAGGTGCGAACAAAGCGCCTCGATTTCGCCGAAAAGGCCGATGGTTTCCGGATCGAGGTCCTTCGGATGGGCGGTGAGGAACCGGATCCGCGCGATTCCGGGAATGCGGGCGATCCGCCGGAGCAGCTCGGGGAATGGGATTTCCCCCTCCTTTCTTCCGTAGGAATTCACGTTCTGCCCTAACAGGATCACTTCGGCCACCCCGCGGTCCGCAAGCCTCCGGACCTCTCCCAGGATTTCCTTCGAGGGACGGCTGATCTCCCTCCCCCGCACATAGGGGACGATGCAGTAGGAGCAGTAGTTGTCGCATCCCTGCATGATCGTTACCATCGCGCTGGCCGCACCGACGGGAAGGTAGGGGGTCACTTCCCAGTGACTCGTGTCCCCCGAGAAATCGATTTCTATTGAGGGTTTCGTCTTTTCCGCCCTTCGGACGAGGTCGGGAAGGCGCGCGATGTTGTGGGTCCCGAAGACGATATCCACGTGGGGCGCCCTTTCGGCAAGCCGCAGCCCCTCCTGCTGCGCCAGGCACCCCCCAACGGCCACAATCCGCCCCTTGCGGGCACTCTTCCACCGTCGCAGCCCTCCGAGGGCGCTGCGGATCTTCTGATCCGCTTTCTCGCGGACGCTGCAGGTGTTGAGGAGGACCAGGTCCGCCTCCGCAAGAGAGGACGCCGGGCGGTAATCCACCGATTCAAGGAGGGAAACCATCCGCGCCGAATCCACCTCGTTCATCTGGCAGCCGAACGTCTCGATGTAAACGAGCTTTGGCATAGCATTTTATTATAGCATCCGGGAGGGGCTATTCAACGACGGCGCTGGTGGGGTCGAATCGGTTCAGGCGATCGCCGACATCCGTTCCCCGCGGATGATGATTCGGGAGGGGTCGATCTCTTCCCGCAGGAGGCGCAGTTCGTCCTCGGTGGGTGGGTGAATTTCGGTGACGGTCTTCGCGACGAGGGGCCGGAAGGCCATTTCCTTGACCACGTCCTCGGGGTTCAGCCCGCGCAGAACCGACAGGAGGGTCATCTCCCTGTTGCGATCGTCGAAGCCGAAGAGCGCTTTCGACGTCACGACCCGGTAGGGCCCGGTGTCTTTCGGCAGGCCCGCCTTCTCGCGGGCCCCGGGCCCCGTCAGGAATCCGGGGGAGGTGAGGAATTCCACTTTCGGCACGAAGCGGCGCCCCTCGTGCCTGATGATGATGACCGTCCTCCAGCAGTGGGAGGCGACCTGATTCCCCCCGCCGCTTCCGGCAAACCGCCGCTCGGGCTTCTCGAAGGTCCCCCCGAGGTAGGTGGAGTTGATGTTCCCGTACGGGTCGATCTGCAGCGCGCCGAGCATCCCGTAATCCATATATCCTGAGGCGGAATAGGCGAACGCCCAGTTCATGTTGAGCCACTGCAGCGACCGGTAGGTGTTCTGCGGTCCTCCCATCGTTCCCCGGACGAACGGGAGGATCGACTGCGGCCCAACGGCACCGAACTCGAAGAGCTGGACGACGTTGGGAACGTAGAGCTTCTGCGCGAGGATGGCCACGATCTGAGGGATCCCCCACCCCACGAAGAAGGTCTTGCCGTCCTCGAGCAGGCGCGCTCCCTGGGCGATCATGAACTCCGTGTCGGTGAACTCTACCGTCCGCGACATCGTTCTCCTCCATTTTGCCGCAAGCGGCTGCTGTAAGCGCCCCAAACGGATGGCGCATGCCGCAGGAGGGTCCGGCGGAGCCGCCGCAGGAGGGGGGCGAAGTGAGGTAAAGCGCAGCCGTGCGGGTCCACCACACGGCGAGCCACGAACGGAGTCCCCTTCCGAGGCGGCGCAGCCGAAGAGGGGTCCGGCGCACGCTGCGCGATGGAATGGAGTCGTACGTGAAGATTCATCGGTACCCCTCGATGATCGTGGCTCGTCCGCGGAGCTCCTTCATCCTGGCGGCGCCGACGCGATTGTCGAGGAACTCCTCGTGGTCGGCCACGCTGTAGATGTTCTCGTCGAGGTAGTTCTTCATCTGCTCGTCGTTCCGGATCGCGTTCAGCCGGTCCACGTGCTCGAGGTCGATCTCGTACCGGGCCGGCATGGCCCCCGGGTAGGCGCCGAAAGGGGCGTGGACCACCGCGTCGACGAGGAAGTACGGGATCGTCGTCCGCATCGGGTCCTTGCGGAACTCGTCCGGGGTGACGATCTCCTCCGCCGACACGATGACGCGATGGGAGGCCAAGGCCGCCTCGAGGGCGAAAAGGTTCGTGCCGAAGATCCGGGCGTCTCCGTGGATGTCCACCTGGTGGACGTGGATGAATGCGACGTCCGGGTTGAGGGCCGGCACCAGGCATATCGGCAGCTTGGTGTACGGATCCTCGATCACCTTCGCCGCCGAAACGGCCAGGTTGTCCGACCCCAGAAGATCCCGTGTGGGAAGGAAGGGAACGCCGCGAGCCCCGGCCAGGATGCGGAGCGCCAGCCCTCCGTTGGTCCACTCGTATACCTTGACGCGCCCGTCGCATACCGCCTGGCCGATGTAGTTGCCGTATCCCAGGAACCCCACGTCGATCCGGGTGGCGCACCCCGCGCCCGTCAGCAGCGCCGACTCGTGAAGAGTGAACTCCGCGCCGATCCAGAGGTCCTTCTTCTTCTGCCGGATGACCTCCCGGATCAGCGCCTGCGGACCGCGCGTCAGGCTGGAAAAATCGTAAACGATGTAGTCCCCGTCTCTGACGAACCGGGAAACGGCATCCTTGGCTTCGCAGAGCTTGTCCGCAGGCTTCCGGCTCTTCTTGTCGCGAACGAACTCCCGGAATTCGTCCGGGTGCTCGAACCGGTACTCGACCTTCCCTTCCTGGCGGATCCGGCTCACTTCTTCTTCCCCTTCCCCGCGTTGCGCCGCTCCCCCTCCACGAGGTGGAACGCGTAACTATGGTCGACGACCTTCTCCACGACGGAATAGGGGTCTCTCCGTTTCCGGACGATCTCGTCGATCAGCGGGTCCAGGAGGTTGTGCCGCTCGAGGTCGTCCACCGCTTTCTCGAGCAGTTTTTTCTTCAAGATCTCCAGCAGCTCCACCCGCGCCTTTCCCGTCCGGTATCGGCCGAGGTTCTCCTCCCGGTAAATGAACTGGCGGTGCCGGTCGATCGCCTCCAGGAGATCGGGGAGCCCGGATCCGTTCTGGGCGACCGCCGGAAGGACGAGAGGGATCCAGTCCCCTTCCCCGTATTCGTTCATCGACACCATCGTCTCCAGCTCCCGGCGGGTCTTGTCCGCCCCCTCGCGGTCCGACTTGTTGACGACGAAGATGTCGGCGATCTCGAGGATCCCGGCCTTGATGGCCTGGATGTCGTCCCCCAGCCCCGGCACGACGACGACGAGGTTGGTGTGGGCCACCTTGACGATCTCCACCTCGTCCTGCCCGACCCCGACGGTCTCGATGATCACGACGTCCTTCCCCATGGCGTCCATCACATTGACGATGTCGATGGTCGACTTGGAGAGGCCGCCCAGGTGCCCCCGGGTGGCGAGGCTGCGGATGAAAACGCCCTCGTCGAGGGTGTGCTTCTGCATGCGGATCCGGTCGCCGAGGATCGCCCCGCCGGTGAACGGACTGGTCGGGTCGACGGCGACGATCCCCACCGTCTTTCCCTGCTTTCGCAGAAGATCGATGAGGCCGTCGGCGAGGGTCGACTTCCCCGCGCCGGGAGCCCCGGTGATCCCCAGGATGTAGGCCCGCCCGGTGTGCTTGTAGAGCCGCTTCAGCACCCGGTGCGCGGCCGGGATCTCATCGTCCAGGTCCCGCATGAGTCTCGCCGCGACGCGTACGTCACCGGCGAGAATGTCCTTTAACGATACCGTCATCGAATAAAGCCGCTCCTTGCGTCGTTATCTCACGCCGAAGAGAGGCACTGCTCCCGCTCGGACATCGCGTCCGCGCATTGCCCGCCTCGCCCGCCTGTCGCCCGAATCTCTGCGGGCTTTTCCCCTCTTCGTCGTCGGCGGGCTCGGAGCTTGAACCCTCGGTATGTACTCTGCCGGTTGGGTTCAAGCTCCCCGGACCAGCCGCCTGGCGATGATCAGGCGCTGGATTTCGGAAGTGCCTTCCCCGATCTCGCACAGTTTGGCGTCCCGCATGAACCGCTCCACGGGGTATTCCTGGATGTACCCGTAGCCGCCCAGGATCTGCACCGTCTTGATCGTGGCCCGCATCGCGGCCTCGGAGGCGAAGAGCTTGGCCATGGCGGCCTCCTGGACGTACGGCTTCCCCGCGTCCTTGAGGTACGCGGCCCGCAGGGTGAGGAGTTCCCCCGCCTCGAGCTCCGTTCCCATGTCCGCGAACATCCACTGGATCGCCTGGAACTCCGCGATCGCCTGGCCGAACTGCCGGCGCTCCTTCGCATACGCGATGGCCTCCTCCATGGCGCCGAGCCCGATGCCCGCCGAGAGGGCGGCGATCGAGATGCGCCCCCCCGCCAGATTCCGCATCGTGTCCCGGAAACCGGAATGGACTGCGCCGATGACGCTCCCGGGCCGGACCTCGAGATCCTCGAACACCAGCTCCGCCGTGTCGGAAGATCGCATCCCCAGCTTGTCGAGCTTCTTGCCGACGGACAGCCCTTTTGACCCCGCCTCGACGAGGAAGGCAGTCACCCCGTCCCTCCCCTTCTCCTTGTCGGTCACCGCGAGGATTACGAATACGGAGGCCACGCTCCCCTGGGTGATGAACATCTTGCTGCCGTTGATCACCCAGCGGTCTCCCTTCCACTCCGCCTTCGTTCGCATGTTGAGAGAATCGGAGCCCGACCCGGGCTCCGTCAGGGCCCAGGCCCCGAGCATCCTGCCGGAGGCCAGCTCCGGGAGGTACTTCCTCCGGATCGCCTCCGATCCGAACGCCAGGATGTGGGCCGTGCAGAGGGAATTGTGGGAGGCCACGGTGAGCCCCAGGGAGCCGTCTCCTTTCCCGATCTCTTCCACGGCAATCGCGTAGCCGATGGTATCCATCCCCGAGCCTCCATACTCCTCGGGGACCATGGCGCCCAGGATGCCCAGCTCGCCAAGTTTCGCAACGGTCTCAAAAGGAAACTTCCCTTCTTCATCCCACTGCCGCGCGTGGGGACGGACCTCCTTCTCGACGAAGGATCGGAGCATGTCTCGCAAGGCAATGTGCTCCGGCTTGAGCCGGAAATCCATCGGGCCCCCCTAACCGACCGGCACGAAGTAGACGTCGGTGGGCTTGAGCTGCGAGTTGCGGCGGAACTTCGCCCGGATCTTCATCCCGATCCGGATGTCTTCCGGCCCTTCGACGCCGATCAGCCGCGCCAGGAGCAGCGTGTCCACGCCGTCGAACTCCACGAGGACCAGGTGGAACGGGGTTTCCTTCAGGAACTCCTCGCTGCCGAAGTAGCACGTGGTGAACGTGTGCACCCGGCCCTCCTGGGGAAGCTCCACCCACTTGGTCTCCTTGCCGCATCGCGTGCAGTGCAGCCGCGGAGTGGCATAGGTGTAGTCGCACCTCCCGCAGCGGGTCCCCAGGAGCTTCCTGTTCGCCAGCCCCGCGAAAAACGGCGAGTCCTGTCCGTAGGAGTGGATGTATTCGACGTAGTAGGGGTGCTTGATGACGATGGGGGACATCGACTTCAGGGTATTCAGGTCCTTCGGGAACGGAATGTTGAAGACCGTGGTCCCCGTCATCACCTCTTCGAGCTTGGCCGCAGGGTTGCGACGCGGGGGGTTTTTCGCCTTGGGATCGTTCTTCGCCATGATTACCACCCCCGTTCCAGGATCGACACGGTGACATAGGTGCCCGTGCCGGCGTGGCTGTGGATGAGTCCGCGATTGGCCTTCTTCAACTGGAGCTCCGGCGACCCGTAGTGCTTCTTGATGGTCCCCTGGATCTGCCAGAAGGCGAAGACCGCCTGCATGAGGCCCGTCGCACCGACCGGGTGGCCGCACGCGATCAGACCCCCCGAGGGATTGACGGGGATCGTCCCCTTCGTCTTGAGCTTCAGTCCGTATTCGATCTGAGGCATGAAGGGGTGCCCCTCCTCGACGAACTTCCCGCCTTCGCCGTACTTGCAGAGGGCCAGGTCCTCGTACGTCTGGATCTCCGACGAGGTGTAGGCGTCGTGCAGCTCCACGAAGTCGATCTCCCGGACCGGGTCCGTGATCCCCGCCATCTTGTAGGCCTGAAGCCCGGCGGAACGGCCCGCCCGGAAGGAGTGGACGCCCGGGTACTTCAGCTTCTTGTAGTCGCTCTTCTTTTCATTGGGGGCGAGGATCACCTCCCCGTGCGGCCGGTCGGCCATCCGCATCATGTCCGTACCTGTCCCGACCCCGGTGATCTTCACCGGCCGGTCCGTAAGCCGGAACGCCGCCTCCTCGCTGGCCAGGATGCAGGCCGCCGCACCGTCCGACATGACGCAGATGTCCAGAAGCGTCAGGGGATAGGCCACCATCTCGGAGTTGCGGACGTCCTGGATCGTGAGCCTTTTCCGCTTCTGGGCATACGGGTTGTTGTAGGCATTCATATGGTTTTTCACCGATACCATCGCCATCTGCTCGACGGTGGTCCCGAACTCGTGGATATGCCGGTTGACCATCATCGCGTAGTACCCCGAGTAGAAGCCCCCGACGGGATAGTCGAAGTTCACGTCGGACGCCAGCGCGATGAACTCGTTCCCTTTCCACGTCTGGACGTGGGACATCGTCTCGAAGCCGAACGCGAGGCAGACGTCCATCCTTCCCGAGGCGACGGATTCCCACGCCGCCTGAAAGCACAGACCCCCGGTGGCCCCGCCCCCCTCGATCCGCTTGTTCGGCTTGGGGCACATGCCCAGGTAGTCCGTGGCCATGATCCCCGCCATCAGCTGCCGGGTGAAGTGGTCCGAGAAGTAGGACCCCACCGACCCCTCGATCATCGAGGGTTTCAGCCGGGGAACGTCGCCCATCGTGTAGTCGAACGCCTCTTTCACCATTTTCTGGAACGTCGCGTCGGGCCGGGCCTTCTCGAACTTGCTGACCCCCCCGGATACCATATAGACAGGTCTCACGTGCTCCCCTCCTGATGGGAATTGACTCTATTTCCTGGGTTTGACCCGTTCGCGTACGTAGTTGACGATCTCCTGGAGCGTCGTCCCGGGCGTGAACATCCGGTCGACCCCCTTTTTCTTGAGCTTCGGGATGTCGTCGTCCGGGATGATCCCGCCGCCGAAGACCACGACGTCGTTCATCTTCTTTTCGCGGAGCATCTCCACGATCCGCGGCAGAAGGTAATTGTGCGCGCCGGAGAGGATCGAAAGCCCGATCCCGTCGACGTCCTCCTGTGCCGCGGCGCTCACGATCATCTCCGGGGTCTGGTGGAGGCCGGTGTAGATGACCTCGAACCCGGCGTCCCGCAACGCCCGGGCGATGATCTTCGCTCCCCGGTCGTGACCGTCCAGCCCCGGCTTGCCGACCAGGATGCGCACCTTGCGCTCCGGTTTTCTCCCTCTCGCCGTTTCCTGCATTCTTGCCGCTGCGCTCGCCATCTCGTCCCCCTTGTCGTTGGGTTAAAACATCGCCGGATCGGTGTAGGTGCCCATCGTCTCGCGCAAGGCGTCGCAGATCTCCCCAAGCGTCGCGTATTCTTTTACGGCGTCGAGGAGGAGCGGCATGAGATTCGTGTTCGACAACGACGCGTCCTTCAGCGCATCGATGCGGGACTTCACCCGCTTCGCGCTGCGCTTCCGGCGGACCTCCCGGGTCCTCTCGATCTGCCTCTTTTCCACGCGCTCGTCGATCTTCAGGAGCGGGATCGGGATCTCCTCCTGCTTTGTATAGCAGTTGACGCCGACGATTCTCTTCTCGCCGGCATCCACCAGCCGCTGGTAGTGGAACGCCGCGTCCGCGATCTCCCGCTGCGGGTATCCCCGCTTGACCGCCTTGACCATTCCTCCCATCTCGTCGATCTTCTGGATGTAGTTCAAGGCCTTTTCTTCCATCTCGTTGGTCAGTTTCTCGAGGAAAAACGACCCGCCCAAGGGGTCGATGGAGTTGGCCACCCCGGACTCCTCCGCGATGATCTGCTGGGTGCGGAGCGCGATGGTGGCGGCATGCTCGGTCGGGAGCGCCAGCGTCTCGTCCATCGAATTCGTGTGCAGCGACTGGGTCCCCCCAAGGACGGCGGAAAGCGCCTGGAGGGCGACGCGCACCACGTTGTTCACCGGCTGCTGCGCGGTCAGGGTGCAGCCGGCCGTCTGTGTGTGGAACCGGAGCTTCCAGGAATTCTCGTCCTTCGCCTTGAACCGGTCCTTCATGATGCGGGCCCACATGCGCCGGGCGGCGCGATACTTGGCGATCTCCTCGAAGAAGTCGACGTGGGCATTGAAGAAGTACGACAAGCGCGGGGCGAACTTATCCACCGGGATCCCCGCGTCGACCCCCGCCTGTACGTAGGCGATCCCGTCGGCGATGGTGAACGCCAGCTCTTGGACGGCCGTCGATCCCGCCTCCCGGATGTGGTAGCCGCTGATGCTGATGGTGTTCCACTTCGGCACGAGATCGGAGCAGTACCCTAGGATATCGGTGATGATCCGCATCGACGGATCGGGGGGGAATACCCACGCGTGCTGGGCGATGTACTCCTTGAGGATGTCGTTCTGGATCGTCCCGCCGAGCCTGTCGAAGGAGACCCCCTGCTTTTCGGCGACGCCCAGGTACATGGCGAAGATCATCGCCGCCGGGCCGTTGATCGTCATCGAGGTGGTGACCTTGTCCAGCGGGATGCCGTCGAACAGGATCTCCATGTCCTTCAGGGAGTCGACCGCCACCCCGCACTTCCCCACCTCCCCCTTGGCGCGCGGCGAGTCCGAGTCGTACCCCATCAGGGTCGGGAAGTGGAAGGCGGTCGACAGTCCGGTCTGCCCCTGGGCCAGGAGGAACTTGAACCGGGCGTTCGTGTCCTCCGCCGATCCGTAGCCCGCGAACTGCCGCATCGTCCACATCCGCCCCCGGTACATCGACGGCTGGACGCCGCGTGTATAAGGATAATCGCCGGGAAAGGAGAGCTCCCTGCCGTAATCGAACGATTCCAGAAGGTCCGGCGTATAGAGCGCGGCAATCTCCTCGTCCGACACCGTGGAGAACCGGGAGAGACGCTCCGGGGAACGGGAAAGGACCCGGTTCAGGGTCGTTTTTTCCCAACGCTTCTTTTCTTCCGAGATCTTCCGGGTCTTTTTCCTGTCGTACACGGTTCACCTCCCTCGCGTTACCGCTCCACCCCGACTCGCGCGTCGACGCCCTTCGCGTAATAATGTTTGACTTCCTTCATCTCCGTCACCAGGTCCGCGATTTCGATCACCGCCGCCGGCGCCCCCCTGCCGGTGAGGACGACCTCCATTCCGGCCGGTTTGTTCCTCAGGACCTCGACGACCTCCTCGCAGGGGATCAGGCCGAAGTCCATCGCGCAGTTGATCTCGTCGAGGACCAGGATGTCCGCCTTCCCGTCCAAGAGGATTCCTTTCGCCAGCCGCCACCCGTCCAACGCCAGCCGGATGTCCTCCGGATCGGGGTTCTTCCGGTTCACGAAGGTGTCCCTGCCGGCCTGGTGGATTTCCACGTAAGGGGCCAGCATCCTCGCTCCCTGGAGCTCCCCGTAGTCGATCCATCCCTTCATGAACTGGACGATCACGGTGTGAAGGCCGTGCCCTGCCGCGCGGACCGCCAGCCCGAGGGCGGCCGTCGTCTTCCCCTTGCCGTTGCCGGTGTAGACCTGGATGTATCCCTGTCCGAGGTTGCCCGGTTTCATGATCCGCCTACCGCAGGAGCGCCCGAGAGACGACGATCCGCTGGATCTCGGACGTCCCCTCGAAGATCGTGCTGACCTTGACGTCGCGCAGGTGTCGTTCCACGGGGTACTCCCGGATGTAGCCGTACCCGCCCAGGATCTGGACCGCTTTATGGCAGGCCCGGTTTGCCGCTTCCGAGGCGAACATCTTCGCCATCGACGCATCGCGTGTATACGGCCTTCCCTGCTCCTTGAGGAACGCGGCCCGATAGGCGAGGAGCTGCGCGGCGTCCAGCTCCGTTGCGGCGTCGGCCAGCATCCACTGGACCGCCTGGAATTCTGCGATCGGCTGGTCGAACTGTTTCCTGTCTTTCGCGTAGACCGTTGCCGTTTCAATGGCTGCCCGGGCGATCCCGATCGACAAGGACGCGATGCCGATGCGGCCCCCGTCCAGCGCCGCCATCGCGATCTTGAACCCGTCTCCGGCGCTTCCCAGCAGGTTTCGCTTCGGGACCCGGCATTCGTCGAACGTCAGGGAAACGGTGTGGGATCCCGTAAGCCCCATCTTGTGCTCGGCTTTGCCGACCGAAAAACCGGGCATCCCCGGCTCCACGAGGAAAGCGCCGATCCTCCTCGGCTCCCTCTGCGTCACCGCCATGACAATCGTCACCCCGGCGTAGGCGCCGTTGGTAACGAAGACCTTGTTCCCGGAGAGAACGTAGTGGTCGCCGTCCTCGACGGCGGCGGTTTTCAGGCTTCCCGCATCGGATCCCGCCGAGGGCTCCGTGAGAGCATACGCCCCCAGCAGGATGTCGTACGACGCCAGTCCGGGGAGGAATTTCCTTCGCTGCTCCTCGTTTCCGAACCGCCAGATGGTCTCGCCGACCATATTGGTCACGCCCATCCCGACCGCCGTGGAAGCGCATCCTCCGGCGACCTCCCGGAGGGCGACGTTATAGGCCAGCGCGCCCGCCTCCGATCCTCCGTAGGCCGCCGGGTAGAGCATCCCGAGGAGTCCCAGCTCGGCCAGCTGCCGCATGTTCTCTTCCGGATAGCGGGCCGCTTCGTCGATCTCCGCCGCTTTGGGCGCGAAAGACTTCCGCGCGAGCGACCGGACCATATCGAGGACTTGCTGCTGTTCGTCCGTCAGATCGAAGCGCATTCCGTTCAATCCTTGAGAAGCGCGGAGGCAATGACCAGACGCTGGATTTCCGATGTTCCTTCGTAGATCTCGGTGATCTTCGCGTCCCGGAAGTGCCGCTCGGCCGGGTATTCCTTGATGTACCCGTAGCCTCCGTGGATCTGGATCCCCTTCACGCCGGCGCGCATGGCGGTTTCCGAAGCGTACAGCTTCGCCATCGCGGACTCCTTGGAGTGCCGGCTTTTCCGGTCCTTGAGCCACGCCGCCCGGTAGGCCAGGAGCCTCGCCGCGTCGATCTCGGTCGCCATGTCCGCCAGCATCCACTGGATCGCCTGGAATTCGGCGATCGGCTGGCCGAACTGCTTCCGCTCCTTCGCATAGGCAAGCGCATCCTCCAGCGATGCCCGGGCGATCCCGATGGCCTGCGCGGCGATGCCGATCCGTCCCCCGTCCAGCGTGTTCATGGCGATTTTGAAACCTTCCCCTTCGTTCCCCAGCCGGTCCGCCGCAGGGATCTTTACATCCTCCAGGATTACGGAAGCGGTAGGAGAAGCTTTTATCCCCATTTTCTTTTCATGTTTACCAATAGATACGCCTGATAACTTCATGTCAAGGATGAAGGCTGTTATCCCCTTGTGCTTCTTCTCCTTGTCCGTCATCGCGAAGAGGATGCAGGTGTCTGCCTCGGGGGCGTTGGTGATGAAATTCTTCGTCCCGTTGACGACGTAGTGGTCGCTGTTCCGGACGGCAGTGGTCTTCTGGGAGCCTGCGTCGGAACCCGCCCCCGGCTCGGTCAGCCCGAAACACCCGAGCTTTTTCCCGGAAGCCAGCGGCACGAGGTACTTCGTCTTCTGCTCCTCCGTTCCGAACTTCAGGAGCGGATCGCAGACCAGCGAATTGTTCACCGACAGGATGACCGCCGTGGAGGCGCACGCCCGCGCGATCTCTTCCATCGCGATCGCGTAGCAGATGTTGTCCATCCCGGAGCCGCCGTACTCCTCGGGAACGGCGACCCCCATCAGGCCGAGCTCCGCCATCTGCCGCACGAGCTCCCCGGGATAGCGCCCCGTCTCGTCCAGCTCCGCGGCCTTGGGCAGGACCTCCTTCTGCGCGAAGTTCCGCGCCATCTCCTGGATCATCCGCTGCTCTTCCGTCAAGTCGAACACCATCTCGCGATCTCCCTGTGGGTATTTGGTTGCGCTCTCTTCTCTACTTGCCCGTGAAGACGGCTTTCCGCTTCGCAAGGAAGGCGGTCATCCCCTCGGCGCTGTCCGCGGTGGAGAAGCCCACGGCGAAGGCGTTCGCCTCCAGCGCGCACGCGTTGGATAGGTCGAGGTCCAGGCCCCGGTTCATTGCCATCTTCGCGGCGCGAACGGCGACCGGTCCCTTGGAGAGGATCTTCGCGGCCGCCTCGCGGGCGGCGTTCATCAGTTCGGGCTGCCGGACGACCCGGTTCACCAGGCCGATTTCATAGGCCCGCTGTGCGGTGATCATTTCCCCCGTCAGGACGAGCTCCTTCGCGAGGTTCCGCCCCACGAGGCGGGGGAGCCGCTGCGTGCCGCCGTACCCGGGGATGATGCCGAGACCGACCTCGGGCTGCCCGAACTTCGCGGTGTCGGCCGCGATCAGGAGGTCGCACGCCATTGCGAGCTCGCACCCTCCTCCCAGCGCATAGCCGTTGATCACGCCGATGACCGGCTGCGGGAGCCGCTCGATGCGCTCGAGGACCCCCTGCCCGAAAAGCGCGAACTCCAGGGCCTGGACAGGGGTGAAGTGTCGCATCTCGGAGATATCGGCGCCCGCCACGAACGCCTTTTCCCCCGCGCCCGTGAGCAGCACGACCCCTGCGTCCTCCCGGGCGGCGAGCTCCTCGAAGGCGGCCGATAGCTCCCGCATCGTGGCGGGGTTCAGCGCGTTCAGCGACTTGGGACGGTTGACGGTGATCGTCGCGATCTTGTCGGATACGGCAACGAGGAGGTTCGCGTATTCCATCTCTGCCTCCCTTATCCCTTCGGATAGGAATAGAAGCCGCGCCCGGTCTTCTTCCCCAGGTAGCCGGCCTCCACGTGCTTCTTGAGCAGCGGGCAGGGGCGGTACTTGGGATCCCCTAACCCCTCCTGCAGCACCTTCAGGACCTCCAGGCAGGTGTCCAGCCCGATGAGGTCGGCGAGCGCCAGGGGGCCCATCGGGTGGTTCGCCCCCATCCGCATGATGGCGTCGATGTCCTCGGGTTTTCCCACCCCTTCCATGAGCGCGTAGACGGCCTCGTTGATCATCGGCATCAGGATCCGGTTGGCGACGAACCCCGGGTAGTCGTTGGCGGGTACCGGCTCCTTCCCGAGGCGGCGGGAGAGGTCCATCGTCGCGTCGAACGTCTCCTGGGACGTCTGCAGGCCCCGGATGACCTCGATCAGTTTCATCAGCGGCACGGGGTTCATGAAGTGCATCCCGACGACCTTCTCCGGCCGCCGGGTCACCGAGGCGATCCCCGTGATGGAGATCGACGATGTGTTGGTGGCCAGGATCTTCCCCGCGGGGACGACTTCGTCCAGCTTCCGGAACAGCGTGTGTTTCAAATCGACTCGCTCGGTCGCCGCTTCGATCGCGAAGTCGCAGGCGGAGAAGTCGGAAAGGTTCGTCGTGGCGACAAGGTTCCCCAGCATTTTCTCCCGGTCCGCCGCGGTGATCTTCTCCTTTCGGACGAGGATCTCCAGACCCTTCTCGATGCCGGCGCGCCCTCTCGAGAGGAACGCGTCGGATACGTCGTTCAGCAGAACCTTGAACCCGCTCATGAGGGCTACCTGGGCGATCCCGCCGCCCATCTGCCCCGCTCCAACTACTCCGATGGTCTTCAGCTCCACATCTTCCTCCTTTATATTGCTTACCGCGGGATTCCGCAGCGGAGAGGAAGCCCCCCGCGAGGAATCCAGCGGTAAACAACCGATTGACGCCGAAGTGGAGCCGTAGCCCCGCGCATTCGTCAGATCCGCTCGACCAGCATCGCGACCGCTTCGCCGCCGCCGATGCACAGCGACGCGATTCCGAGCTTTTCGTTCCGGTCTTCCATCGCGTAGAGAAGCGTCGTCAGGATCCGTGCGCCCGATGCGCCGATCGGGTGTCCCAACGACACCGCGCCGCCGTTCACGTTGACCCGGCCCGGGTCGAGCTTCAACCCCCGGATCGCGGCGATGGCGACGCCGGAGAACGCTTCGTTGATCTCGTAGAGCCCCACCTTGTCCTTGTCGACCCCGGTCTTCTGCAGGAGCTTCCGGATGGCGTCGATCGGGGCCACGGTGAACCACACCGGTTCCATGGAGGCCGTGGAATAGCCGAGGATCCTGGCGAGCGGCCGGATTCCGCGGCGTTTCGCGTTCTCCGCCGACATCACCACCACCGCCGCCGCGCCGTCATTGATCGTCGAGGCGTTCCCCGCCGTGACGGTGCCGTCCTTCTGGAACACCGGCTTCAGCGAGGAGAGCTTGGAGACGTTCCCGCGGCCAGGCTCCTCGTCCACCTTGAACACCAGGGGGTCGCCTTTCCGCTGCGGAATTTCGACGCCGACGATCTCCTTCTCGAATTTCCCTTCCCGGATCGCCGCAAGCGCCCGGTTATAGGAGGATGCCGCGAACTCGTCCTGTTCCTCGCGGGTGATGCGGTGCTCCTTGGCCAGCAGCTCCGCGCAATTTCCCATGTGGAGGTTGTTGTAGACGTCCCACAGCCCGTCGATGATCATGTGGTCGTAGATCGTGTCGTTTCCCAGCCGGTATCCCGATCGGGCTTTCTTCAGCAGGTAGGGGGCCTGGGTCATCGACTCCATGCCGCCCGCGACGATCACTTCGAACTCGTCGGTCGCGACCGCCTGCTCCGCCAGCATGACGGATTTCAGGCCCGAGCCGCACATCTTGTTGATCGTCATGGCGCCGGCGGAGACCGGGACCCCGGCGTAGATGCCGGCCTGTCGTGCGGGGGCCTGCCCGGCTCCGGCGGGAAGGACATTTCCCATGATGACCTGGTCCACGTCTTCCTTCTTGATCCCGCTGCGGGTAATCGCCTCCGCAATCGAGATCGCGCCGAGCCTGGGGGCCGGAATGTCCCCGATCGTCCCGTTGAGGCTTCCGATTGCCGTCCTTGCCGCTCCGGTGATGACCACTTCCTTCATGGCGTTCTCCTTGGGCGAACGTTCGCCGGGGTTCACGTTTCCTGCGGCAGCTTCCCGCGCAGCCGCACCTGGTATTCCCGGATCTCCTTCTTGAGCGCGATCAGCTGGTTGATCCGATCGTCGATCTGGGCGGCCCGCTGGTCCAGGAGGACGATCAGCTTGGGGATGATTTCCCGGTTGTTGCGCTGCTCCCGGTAGATCTTCTCCAGCTCGATCATCTCCGCGAGGGACAGTCCCAGCATCTTGAGCCGGTTGATGAATTTCAGCCGCCGGACGTCGTCGTCCGTGTAGACGCGCTTCCCGTTCTCGATCCGGCGGACGCTGTGCAGGAGGCCGATCTCTTCGTAATACCGGATGGTCCTCTGGGTGAGGTTCACCATCCGGCTCAGTTCGCCGATCGTATAGGTCGGTATGCTCTCGGCGGACCCCATATTTACCACCTTACGTTAACTGGCAAAGATCGTATCCAAAATCCCCGAAACGTGTCAATCCCAATTTTCCCGTTCGGCAGGAGACTCCTCTACCCGCTCGACGCGATGAACGATGAGACCTTTTCTTTTTCCCGTTCCGAAAATCGCGAAGAAGAATCCAGTTCCAGTGAGAGAAACGGGATACCCCGCTTCCCGGCCTCCGCGGCAAGCTTCCCGGCCTCTTCCGGGAAAGCGGCCGAGCCTGTCGCGAGGTAAAGGAACCGGTCCGCTCCGGATGCCTCGATTCGCGTAAGCACGCGGACAGCCCACGAAGGCTCCACTTCCGTCTCCGTCTTCCCGAGAATTTGGGCCCTCAAGCGGCGTGAAAGCGAAAGCAGAGGATCCCCCCTTTCATCGGCCATCGCTTCATTGTTTCGGTGCCCCGCGTCGAGGTCATCTCCAACCAGGACCCCCCCCGCACTGTCGATGGCCTCCATGACGGGCCGGGGTGCCATCCTTCCTCCCAGGAAGAGCCTGGCCCGAAAATGCCGCGCCGGCGCCGGATCGCGGGAAAGCGCGGCCCGAAGCAGCAAGGTGTGCGCCTCCCTGGGCAGCGCCATCGCGGAGCGCAGCAACCAGAAAACCTCGAGGGCCGAATAGGCTCCTGGAGATGCCGCCAGCCTTCCTTCCAGCAAGGAGATGAACCCCCGGTTTTCGTTGAAGATGGAGATGGACTTCGAAAGCGCCCCGTCGGAGGCCGGCCTTCCCGAGATTTCACCGGCCCACTCGCGAAGCCGCTCGACCTGATCGAGCGTCTCCTCCGTCGAAGGGACTTTCATGCTCCTGGGTGTGAAGCGAAGGGAAACCTGCGGCTGTCCGGAAGCCATCTCGGTCAGGAATCTTTCGGGCTCCGCAGGGAGGCCCGGAACGGGAGGGAAGACCCAGCCGTCGAGAACTTCCCAGGAGGCGGGAGAATCTCCGTATTCATCCCCCCAGACCGTTACGGGGAGCATCCCCGCGGCGTGAAGGATCTCTTCCGGGATAAAAAGAGGGAGACAGCCGACGGCCTTGCGCCCAGTCAGGGCTTTCCAGCGGGATGCCGCGCGCGCGGGGTCCTCTGAGGTCCGTCTCGCAAATCGGAGCGCGCCGTCCGCCGCGCCCACGGCCCCTCACTTGCCCTGGTAGAGAACCGCGAGGATCAGCGCTTCCTTCTCCTCGGCCGAGTGGACGTGGTGCGGGATCGTGGAATTGTAGTAGATGCAGTCCCCCTCGCCGAGCAGGTCGGAATATTTGTCCAGGAAGACCTCCACCCGTCCGGAAAGGACGTAGAGGAACTCCTCCCCTTCGTGGGAGTTCCGCACCACGTTCCGGTCGATCAGCGGTTTCAGGCGTACCAGGAACGGCTCCATCTTCCGGCCGGCCTTCCCGGCGCCGAGCGCCTCGTAGGTGTAGGCCGATTGGCCTCCATCCTTCAACCCCACCCGGGAGACGGTCGTCCGGTCCTGTTTCCGGACGATCGAGAATTCCCGCTCCTCCTTGCCGATGAAGGAGGAAACGTAGGTGTCGAGGGCATTGGCGATTTTCACCAGCGTTCCCAGAGGGGGGGAGGTCATGCGGTTCTCGATCTGCGACAGCAACGCCGTCGAGAACCCCGTCTTTTCCGCCAGCTGCTGGAGGGAGAGGCCCCTGGATTCCCGGAACTCCCGGATGTGGTCGCCTACCTGTACCTCCGGATCCCCGGCGGCCGGTCCCCAGTCACCCGACTCCTCTGCGATCTTGGAAAGCAGGTCGTCCAACGATTCGTCACGGGTGATGTCGGGCAAAGGATTCTCCCTCCTTCAGGGCGTTGACGTTGAGCGGGATGAACTTCTCGTATTTTTTCGAGATGACCTTTGGGAGGCAGTCGAACAGCGTCTGCATCCGGACCACACCGGCGACCGTCACGTAGGCCCCCAAGGCCACCATCGAGGCCAGCTGCTGGCTCCCGACGACCTCCCGCGCGATGTCGTTGGCCGGGATCGACAGCAGCCGCAGGTCGCCGCGGCCGACCTTCGCCGGATCGACCAGCGATCGGTTGATCACCAGGTCGCCTCCCTCCTGGAGCATCGGGAGATACTTCTCCAGCGACGGGCCGTTCATGATGACGCATGCTTTCGGGCGCCCCACCACGGGGGACCCGATCTCCTCGTCGGAGATGACGACCGTGCAATTGGCGGTCCCCCCGCGCATCTCGACCCCGTAGGCGGGGAAATAGGTGACGTGCTTCCCCTCCTCCATCGCCGCGATGGACAGGAGATTCCCGATCATGAGAATCCCCTGGCCTCCGAACCCCGCCATGATGACGTCGGTGTTCATACGAAATCCGCCTGCTTGCGTTCCTTGAACACGCCCAGCGGGAAATATTCCGACATCTCCCCGAGGACCCGCTTCTGGGCGTCGACGGGCTTCATTCCCCAGTTCGTCGGGCAGGTGGAGAGGAACTCCACGATCGAGAACCCCATCTCCTTGAGCTGCATGTCGAACGCTTTTTTCACCGCCTCCTTGGCCTTGCGGATCTGCGCCGGCGTGCTGGTCGCCACCCGCGCCGAGTAGGCCGTCCCTTCCAGGGGGGCCAGCAGCTCGGCCATCTTGATCGGATAGCCGTCTTTCCGGAAGTCACGCCCGTAGGGGGAAGTGGATGTCTTCTGGCCGAGCATCGTCGTTGGGGCCATCTGTCCGCCCGTCATCCCGTATGTCGTGTTGTTGACGAAGATGACGGTGATGTTCTCCCCGCGGTTCGCGGCATGGATGACCTCGGAGGTCCCGATGGCTGCGAGATCGCCGTCCCCCTGGTAGGTGAAGACGAACTTGTCCGGCTGGGCCCGCTTGACGCCCGTGGCCACCGCCGGCGCGCGTCCGTGGGGGGCTTCCGCCACGTCGACGTCGATGTAGTCGTACAAAAACACCGAGCACCCAACGCAGGCAACGCCGATCGTTTTTTCCCGCAGCCCGAAATGGTCGATTGTCGCGGCCACGATCCGGTGCGCGATCCCGTGGTGGCAGCCGGGGCAGAAGTGGGTTTTCACGTTTACCAGGCTCTTCGGCCGGGAGAACACCTGCTTCTCGAAGCGATCCTTGCCTTCCGTCGTCATGCCGCCCTTCCCGCCAGTCTCCGGATCTCCCCGTGGATCTCCTCGGGAGTAGGCATTGCGCAGGGCTTTCCGAGGAACCGGACCTTGTCGTGAAACGTCGTACTGACCTTCACGTCTTCCAGCATCTGCCCGGTGTTCATCTCGATCACCAGCACGACGTCCGCGAGCCTGGCGACCGCATCGACCCGGGCGGAGGGGAAGGGAAACAGGGTGACCGGCCGCAGCATGCCGACCGCGATCCCTTCCTTCCGGGCCCACTGGATGGCGGTCTTGCTCACCCGCGCAGCGGTCCCGAAGGCGACGATCGCGATCTTCGCTCCGTCGAGGCGGTAGTCCTCGTAGCGAACCTCCTCTTCCTGCATCCGCAGGTATTTCCGGTGGAGCTTCCAGTTGTGGATCTCGATCGCGTTGTCCTTGAGATACAGCGATTTGAGGTGCTTCCTCGGACGGCCCTCGCAACCGGTCAACGCCCAGGGCTTCTCCAGGGAAACGCCCGGTACGTACGGGATCGTCTCGAAAGGCTCCTTCATCTGTCCCACGATCGCGTCCCCGAGGATCATGGCGGGATTCCGGTACTTGTCGGCGAGGTCGAAGGCGAGCATCGTCAGGGAGTACATCTCCTGGACCGAATGCGGCGCCAGGACGGGCATCCGGTACCCCCCGTGGCCGCCGCACTTGACCGCCTGGAAGTAGTCGCCCTGCGACGGGGCGATCCCGCCCAGCCCGGGTCCGGACCGCGAGATATTGACGATGACGGCGGGCAGCTCCGATCCGGCCATGTAGGAGAGCCCCTCCTGCATCAGCGAAATCCCGGGCCCCGAAGAAGAGGTCATCACCCGCTTTCCCGAAGCCGAGGTCCCCAGGATGAAGTTGATCGTGGCGATCTCGCTCTCCGCCTGGAGGAAGGTCCCCCCGATCGGCGGCAGGTGGGCGGACATATATTCGGGGATGTCGTTCTGCGGGGTGATCGGATAGCCGTAGTAGAACCGGCACCCCGCGGCGATTGCGCCGACGCAGATCGCCTCGTTCCCTTTCATCAGGAGGCGGTGCGCGGCGGCCGTCGCCAGGCTCATCGCCAAACCTCGATGCACACGTCCGGGCAGGCCTCCGCGCAGATCACGCACCCCGTGCAGTCCTCTGGCCTTGCGAAGACCGCGGCCGCGTAGCCCTGCGGGTTGATCTTCACGCCGATCTCGATGCAGTTCGTCGGGCAGGCGGGCACGCACAGCTCGCAGGCCTTGCACCGCTTGAAGTCGATTTCAATGCGCCCCGTAGCGTCCATCGATCAATCGTACTTCGGCTTGAGTTCGAAGAAGTGGGTCGTATCGATGGTCCGGAGGGTCTTCGATTTAGAGCGCATCACGATCGATTGCGTGTGCGCCCCCCCGCTGAAGAACCGGACGCCTTTCAGGAAATCCCCGAAGGTCACCCCGGTTGCGGCGAACATCACTTCGGTACGGGCGAGTTCGTCCATCCGGTAGACCCGGTTCGGGTCGTCCACGCCCATCGCCTTCGCCCGCTCGGCCTCCTCCTTGTTGCGGAACTTGAGGATCCCCTGGAAGTCCCCGTCGATGCATTTCAGCGCGGCTGCCGCGAGCACGCCTTCCGGCGCTCCGCCGATTCCCATCAGCACGTCGACCCCCGATTCTTCCTTCGCCGTTGCGATGGCGCCCGCCACGTCGCCGTCGCCGATCAGCTTGATCCGCGCGCCGGATTCCCGGCACTCCCGGATGAGCTCCTGGTGGCGGGGCCGATCGAGGATGATGACGCAGAGGTCCTCCACGTATTTCCGGAGCGCCTTGGCGATGCTGCGGAGGTTCTCCGTGGGAGAAGCCAGGATGTCGATGGAGCCCTTTGCCTTCGGACCGACCGCTATTTTCTGCATGTAGGTGTCCGGGGCGTGGAGGAACCCGCCCTCTTCCGCGATCGCGATGACGGCAAGGGCGTTGTTGCCGCCCGTGGCGACGATGCTCGTCCCCTCCAGGGGGTCCACCGCGATGTCGACGCGGGGGGAGTCGGAGGCCCCGACCTCCTCGCCGATGTAGAGCATGGGAGCCTCGTCGCGCTCCCCTTCCCCGATCACCACGCGCCCCTTGAACTGGACGAAGTTCAAGGCCTTCCTCATGGCGGTCACCGCCGCCTCGTCCGCTGCGACGTTGTCTCCCCGTCCCATCAACCGGGCGGCCGCCAGCGCCGCCGCTTCCGTTACCCGGACCACTTCCAGCGCCAGATTTCGGTCCACGCTATTCCCCTTTCTCCACGGATTGATCCACCGATTTCTCTACCGTGCACTCATTCGCGGCCGAGGAGGTAGCCGATCAGGCGTGTCCCGATCTCCACGAAATTCCCGGTTTCCCTCGCGTCGGCCTCCGTGTACCGTTTGCCCGGGAATGTGGCCATCCCTTCCGGGGCCGGATAGAATACGAAGGGGACCGGCTCCTGGGCGTGGGTCCGGATGGCGACCGGCGTGGGGTGGTCAGGAAGCACGAGGAGGACCAGGTCCCCACCGTCCCTTGCGCGGGGAAGAATCAGGGAAAGCATTTCCTTGTCGATCCGCTCGATCGCGCGCACCTTGTCGGGGGCGCTTCCGTTGTGCCCCGCCTCGTCGGGAGCTTCCACGTGGATGAGCACGAAGTCCTTCTCCTCCAGCGCCTTGAGGGCGTACTCGGCTTTCCCTCGGAAATTGGTGTCCACGTATCCCGTGGCGCCCGGCACCTGGATGACCGACAGGCCGCAATAGATCCCGATCCCCTTGATGAGGTCGACGGCGGCGACCACCGAGCCCGAGAGTCCGTATTTTTCCGTAAAGGGGGTGATCCGAGGCGCCTTCCCCTGCCCCCAGAGCCAGATGGAGTTCCCCGGAAGCTTCCCCTCCGCGCGGCGCTTCCGGTTGACGGGGTGGTCCTCGAACACCTCCCGCGAAATCGCCATCAGGTCGAGGAGCATTTCCGCCCCTTCCCCCCTGGGGAGGTACTCCGTGATCTTCTTCCCGTGGATGTCGTGCGGGGGGGTCGTCTCCACGGCGTCGTTGCCGTTCGGCCAGATCATCAGGTTCCGGTAGCTCACGCCCGGAAAGAAGCGGACGCCGGCGTCCCCTCCCCCCGATGGGAACGAACCGCCGATCTTCTCCTGGAGAACTTTCAGGAGTTCCGCCGACTCCGCCGACGAGATATGGCCGGCGGAAAAATCCTCCATCTCGGTATCCGCGCCGTTGTTCTTCAGCGCGACGACGTTGCAGCGGACCGCCACGTCGTCCTTGCCGAGTTCGATCCCCATCGAAGCGGCCTCCAGAGGGGACCGGCCCGTGTATACCTCGCGGGGATCGTAGCCGACGATGCTCAGGTTCGACACATCGCTGCCCGGGTACATCTCCTTCGGCACGACCTGGACCATCCCCAGCGCGCCGTGGGAAGCCATGTAATCCAGGTTGGGGATTTCCGCAGCTTCCAGGGGCGTCCGGTTTCCGAGGGAGGCGATGGGCCAGTCGGACATGCCGTCCCCGATGAGGATGAGATACTTACGCCGCATGGTGGTTCTCCTTAAAAACCAAGAACTTTCATGACTTCGTCCATCACGGGGGGGATGGTCACCGGGGCCACGGACTGCGCGATCGCGTTGTCCGGGTCCTTCAGACCGTGCCCGGTGAGCGTGCATACGATACGGTCGCCGCTCAGGAAAAACGACTCCTTGGATGATTTTATCACACCGGCGATGGAGGCCGCCGACGCCGGCTCGCAAAAGATTCCTTCCGTCTCGGCGACGAGCTTGTAGGCCTCCAGGATTTCGGCGTCGCTCACCATCCGGATAAGCCCTCCGGACTCGTCCCGCGCGGCTTCCGCCTTCTTCCAGGAGGCCGGGTTGCCGATCCGGATCGCGGTGGCCACCGTTTCGGGCTTTTCGACGGGGTAGCCCCGCACGATCGGCGCGGCGCCTTCCGCCTGCCATCCCAGCATCTTCGGGAGCTTTCCGATCCTGCCCGCCTCCCGGTAGGCCTTGTAGCCCGCCCAATATGCGGTGATGTTTCCCGCGTTCCCGACGGGGAGCACATGGTAATCGGGGGCGTCGCCCAAAGCGTCGCAGATCTCGAACGCGGCGCTCTTCTGTCCCTCGATCCGGTAGGGATTGAGCGAGTTGACCAGGGTCACGGGGTACTTCCCCGAGATCTCCCTCACCAGCGTCAGAGCCTGGTCGAAATTCCCCAGGATCTGGATCACCCGCGCCCCGTGGATCATCGCCTGCGACAGCTTCCCCAGGGCGATCCGTCCTTCCGGGATCAGCACGAACGCCTTCATCCCCGCCCGCGCCGCGTAGGCCGCCGCGGAAGCCGAGGTGTTCCCGGTGGAGGCGCAGATCACCGAGTCGGACCCGGCGGCTTTGGCCTTCGACACCGCCATCGTCATCCCCCGGTCCTTGAAGGACCCGGTGGGATTCAGCCCCTCGTACTTCAGGAAGATCTCCGTTCCGGGGGCAATCTGGCTCGCCAGGCCTGGCGCCGGCACCAACGGGGTGTTGCCTTCCAGCAGCGTCACCACGCAGTCGTCCGGGACTTGCGGAAGAAAGGCGGAATAGTGGCGGATGACCCCTTCCCAGTGCATCGCGTGGGCGTCCTTTTCCTTAAAGGTTGTTTTCGATCCGGATCATGCGGGTGCGGTCGAGGACGACGGGGAGCCGGTCGGTCTCCGTCAGCGCCGCGCGCATGTCGCTTTCCCTGGCGTGGTGGGTCACGATGACGATCGGAACGGCGCTCTCTTCCTTCCTCCCCTTCTGGATGACCGACGAGATGCTGATGGAGTGGCTCCCTAGCGCACCGGCGATTTTGGACAATACGCCGGGCTTGTCCACGACCTGGAACCGCAGGTAATACTCGGATCGCACGTCGGTGAAGGGAGACACCGCGGCCCTCTCCCCCGGGTCGTGCAGGAAGAACCCGCTGGGGGGGATCCGGCCGACCCCTCCTCCGCGCAGGTTGCGCGCGATCTCGATGACGTCGCTCACCACCGCGGAGGCCGTGGGATACATCCCCGCCCCCTGGCCGTAGAACAGCGCGGAGCCGATGAAGTCGCCCTTCACGTAGATCGCGTTGTTGGCGCCGCCGACGGTGGCCAGAAGGTGATCGGACGGGATCATCGTGGGGTGGACCCGCACCTCGACGCCGTCCCCCTTCTCCTTGGCGATTGCCAGCAGCTTGATCACGTACCCGAATTCGCGCGCGAAGGCGATGTCCAGTGCCGGGACGTCGCGGATCCCCTCGACGAAGATCTCCTTCGGCGACACGTACATGCCGGTGGCGAGCCACACCAGAATGGAGAGTTTGTGCGCGGAGTCGATGCCGTCCACGTCGAACGAAGGGTCCGCTTCCGCCAGTCCGATCTTCTGCGCCTCGGCCAGGACTCCTGCGTATTCCTTCCCCTCGTTGGTCATCCGGCTCAGGATGTAGTTGCAGGTCCCGTTGATGATCCCGTAGATCTCCCGGATGCGGTTCGCGGCCAGCCCCTCCCGCATCGCCCGGATGATGGGGATCCCGCCCCCCACGCTCGCCTCGAACCCCATGTCCACGCCGGCGGCCTGCGCCGCCCGGCCGATCTCGGGCCCGTGCTCGGCGAGGAGCGACTTGTTTGCCGTCACGACGGACTTGCCGTTCCGGATCGCCTCGAGGAGGAAATCCTTGGCGGCGCCGGTCCCGCCGACGAGCTCGATGACGATCTGGACCTCCGGGTCGCGGGCGACCTGGAACCCGTCGGTGGTCAGCACCCCCTCCGGCACCGCCACTCCCCGGTCCCGGGTCATGTCGAGGTCGGCGATCCGCCGGATGCGGAGGGGCGCGCCCACGCGCCGGCGCAGATGCTCCGCGTTCCCCTGCAGCAGCTTCACCGTCCCGGTCCCTATGGTCCCGAACCCGATGATGCCGATGCCGATTTCCTTGGGCCTTTCGATCATTTGGCCTTGACCTTTGCGTGAGCAGGAGCCTGCTGCAGGAGAGCCTTCACGCCGCGGATCGCCTGCCGGATCCGGTGCTCGTTCTCCACGAGAGCGAACCGGACGAATCCCTCCCCGTGCTCGCCGAACCCCACCCCGGGCGAGACGGCTACCTTGGCCTTGGTCAGCAGGAGCTTGGAAAATTCGAGCGACCCAATTGCCGCGAACGGCTCGGGCACGGGCGCCCAGACGAACATCGTCCCCTTCGGCTTGGGGAATTCCCAGCCGATGCGGGCGAAGCCGTCCACCAGGCAGTCGCGCCGCTTCCGGTAGACCTCGACGGCTTCATCGACCACGCGGTGGGGTCCGTTAAGCGCGACCGTGGCCGCCACCTGGATCGCCTGGAACATGCCGTAATCGAGATAGCTCTTGAGCCGGGTGAGCGCCGATACCATCCGCTTGTTCCCGACCACGAACCCGACGCGCCAGCCGGGCATGGAGTACCCCTTGGACATCGAGTACATCTCCACCGCCACGTCCTTCGCTCCCGGAACCTGGAGGATGGAGGGGGCCTTGTACCCGTCGAACACCAGGTCCGCGTAGGCCAGGTCGTGGACCACGAGCATCCCGTGCTCCTTGGTGAATGCCACAACACGTTTAAAAAAGGACAGGTCGACCACCTCCGTCGTCGGGTTGTGGGGGAACGAGATGATCATCACCTTCGGTTTCGGCCAGAGAGTCTTCATGGCGCGCTGGGCGCGGTCCATGAAATCGCCCTCTCCGCTCGTAAGCGATATGTAGCGCACGTCGGCCCCCGCGATGATCACCGAATACGCGTGGATGGGATAGGTGGGGTTCGGCACCATCGCGATGTCCCCGGGCCCCATGATCGCCATCATGAGGTGGGAAATCCCTTCCTTGGCGCCGATCGTGGCGATCGCCTCGGTATCCGGGTCGAGGTCGACGTCGTACTTCCGCTTGTACCACGCGCAGATGGCCTGCCGCAGCTTCGGGATCCCCCGCGAGAGGGAATACCGGTGGTTGCGGGGGTTTCTTGCCGCCTCGATGAGCTTGTCCACGATGTGCTTGGGAGTGGCCAGGTCGGGATTCCCCATCCCGAGGTCGATGACGTCCTCCCCCGCGCGGCGCATTTTCGATTTGAGCTCGGTGACCACCGCAAAAACGTAGGGTGGCAGACGCTTGATCCTTGGGAACTCTTCCATTCGGCTTCTCCCGGAAAGATTAAAGAAGATATCCTAATAAATCGCGGCGGTTAAGTCAATTTCGGCCTCCCGCGACCATATCCTGCGAAACCGTTGCCGGCTGCGCCGCCGGGCCCGGCTCGGAGCGTGCCGACCGCACGGAAAGCGCAGCGACCTCCGTGCGGAAGGGGACCGCTACCCGATGGTGGGAACCGCGGCCTCTTTCGAGGCGATCCAGCGGGCCAGGGCGGCGTGCTCGGGATGCGACAGGCCGGGGTCGCGCACCAGGAGCGCATTGGCGATCTCCCGGGAACGGGAGAGCATCCGAGCGTCCCGGACGATGTCGGAGAAGACGAGGTCGGGGATTCCGGACTGGCGGACGCCGGCGAAATCGCCCGGCCCCCGGATTTTCAAGTCCTCCTCCGCGATCTTGAAGCCGTCCGTGGTCTTCTCCATCACCGACAGACGCGCAACGGCGTCTTCGCCTTGAGGCCCCTCGACGAAGAGGAAACAGACGGAAGGTCGGGTCCCCCGCCCCACCCTGCCGCGGAGCTGGTGCAGCTGGGAAAGCCCGAACCGCTCCGCGTGCTCGATCATCATTACGGTTGCCTCGGGTACGTCGATCCCCACCTCCACGACCGTGGTGGAGACCAGGATCCGGATCTCCCCCTCCTGGAACCGGCGCATCTCCGCGTCCTTTTCCTCTGCCTTCATCCGGCCGTGCAGCAGCCCGACGCCGATCTCGGGGAACGCCTCCCGGACGCGCTCGGCGGTCCTTGTGGCGTCCCGCAGTGTCAGCTTCTCCGACTCCTCCACCAGCGGCAGGACGATGTAGACTCTCCCCCCCTCGGCCAGCTCTTTCCGGACCCTCGCCCAGGCGGATTTCCGATTTTCCTCCCCGACGACCTTCGTCTCGACCGCCGTCCTGCCGGGAGGCATCTCGTCGATGACGGAGACGTCGAGGTCGCCGTACAGGGTCATCGCCAGGGTCCGGGGGATGGGCGTGGCCGTCATGACAAGGAGATGCGGCGCCGTCTTCGCCTTCCCCCGGAGCGCCGCTCGCTGCAACACCCCGAAACGGTGCTGCTCGTCCACAATGCCGAGGCCCAGCCGGTGGAACTCGACCCCCTCCTGGATGAGAGCATGCGTTCCGATGACGATGTGCGCTTCCCCTTCCCGGATCTCCTTTCGGAGGCTTTCCCGCCGCTTCCCCGTGAGGAAGGAGGTGAGAAGGACGATACGGACCGGCAGCCCGCGGCAAAGGGTGAGGAACCGCCGGCAGTGTTGTTCGGCGAGAATCTCGGTGGGTGCCATGAGCGCGGTTTGAGCGCCTTTCCTCCAGGCGACCAGCGCGGCAATCCACGCGACGATCGTCTTGCCGCTTCCCACATCTCCCTGCAGGAGCCGGTGCATCGGGCAGGAGTTGGACAGATCCTTCAGGATTTCGTTCACCACCCGCCTCTGCGCGCCGGTGAGCGTGAACGGGAGCCGGCGCTTGATCTCGTCGACGATCTCCTTGTCCCAATGGAGGGGGATGGCCGCCTCCTTCATCACCCCGGCCCGCCGCTTCGCCATCGCCCACTGGATGTAGAACAGCTCCCCGAAAATGAGCCGCTGCTGCGCGGGCGACGAGAAGGAGAGGAGCGTCGAAGCGTCGGCGCCGGGAGGAGGGAAATGCAGGGTGGCCAGCGATTCGTGGATCGGCGGGACACCTGCTTCCTCGAGCATCCACCGGGGGAAGAACTCCTTGACGGCCGAAGCGTAATGCTGGACCACTTCCCATTGGATCCTGCGGAGGACGCGCGGGGGGAGCCCTTCCACCTCCGGGTACACTGGAACGATCCGCCCGATGTGGACGGGGTCGTGCTCTTCTGCCTTCCCGAGAATCTCCGGGTGATGCATTTCGGGCTGGAACTGGAAGAACCGGACGGTCCCGCAGAAGATAACGGTTTCCCCGACTTTGAACCTTTCCTTCAGCGAGGGGTGGTAATGGAACCACTTGGCGGAAAGACGGCCGGTACCGTCGGAAAGGACGACCTCGAAAACCTTTGCCCCCCCGAATTTCCGATGGCCCCCATGAACCCCGACGACAGTCCCCTTCACCGGCACGGTCATGCCCGGTTTGAGCGCCCGCAGCGGGAGGAGCTGCCGCCGGTCCTCGTAGCCTTTGGGAAAGAAAAAGAGGGCGTCCTGGGGGGTGCGGATCCCGCGGGACGCCAGCCTCTCCGCAAACCTGGGGCCCACTCCTTTTACGAACTGGATGGAGGGGATGTCCGTCACTGTCGTTTATCGGCCGTGGTACTCTTGCAGGCTGCGGACGGAGAGGTCTTCCCGGATGAGGTGAGAGATGGCGTGTGCCACCGCCCGCGCAGCGGCAAGCGTCGTGAAGTACGGGATGTTGTAAACGAGTGCCGTGCGCCGGATGTAGAACGAGTCGGCCTTGGACTGCGCGCCGAGCGGCGTGTTGATCACCAGTGCGATCTCCCCGTTCTTGATCAGGTCGGCGACGTGGGGACGCCCTTCGTTGATCTTGAGGACGGTTTCCGCGGGGATGGCGTTACGGGTCAGAAATTCCGCCGTTCCGCCCGTCGCAACGATGTTGAAACCCGCCTCGTGAAGCATCCGAGCTGCCGGAAGGACCCCGTTCTTGTCTTCGTCCCTCACGCTGATGAACGCCTTGCCGGCCCGGGGGAGCATCATCCCCGCGGCAATCTGTGCCTTCGCGAACGCCTTGCCGAAATTCGTGTCGATCCCCATCACCTCGCCCGTCGATTTCATCTCGGGGCCCAGGATCGTGTCCACGTCGGGGAACTTGATGAAGGGGAACACCGATTCCTTGACGCTGATGTGCAGCGGGGTCACGTCTTCCGTGAATCCCAGATCCTCGAGCTTCCTCCCCGCCATCACCTTCGCCGCGAGCTTGGCCAGCGGCACCCCGATCGCCTTGCTGACGAACGGGATGGTGCGCGAAGCGCGGGGGTTCACCTCCAGGATGTAAATCTCCCCTTTCTGGATGGCGAACTGGACGTTCATCAGCCCCACGACGCGGAGCTCCTTCGCGAGCGCCTTCGTCTGTCGAGCGATCTCCCGAACAGCCTCCCCGGAGATGGAGTGCGGCGGCAGGGAGCAGGCGGAATCCCCCGAGTGGACCCCCGCCTCCTCGATGTGCTCCATGATCCCCCCGATGACCACCGTGTCCCCGTCCGCGATCGAGTCGACGTCGATCTCGATGGCGTCCTCCAGGAACTTGTCGATGAGGACCGGCCGTTCCTCGGACGCTCGCACCGCATGGGTGAGGTATTTCCGCAGCCCCTCTTCGTCGTGGACGATCTCCATCGCCCTGCCGCCCAGGACGTACGACGGACGGAGGAGCACCGGGTAGCCGATCCTCGACGCGATCCCCACCGCCGCCACCATGGAGCGGGCGATCCCGTTCGGGGGCTGCCGAAGCTTGAGGAGGTCCAGCAGATCCTTGAACCGTTCCCGGTCCTCGGCACGGTCGATGCTGTCCGGGGAGGTCCCCAGGATCGGCACTCCTTCCTTTTCCAGGGGAACCGCGAGTTTTAAGGGGGTCTGCCCGCCGAACTGGACGATGACGCCTTCCGGTTTCTCCTCCTCGATGATGGCGAGGACGTCCTCCTTGGTGAGCGGCTCGAAGTAGAGGCGGTCGGAGGTGTCGTAGTCGGTGGAGACGGTCTCGGGGTTGCAGTTGACCATGATCGTCTCGAACCCCTCTTCCCGGAGCGCAAAGGAACCGTGCACGCAGCAGTAGTCAAATTCGATCCCCTGGCCGATCCGGTTGGGGCCGCCCCCCAGGATGACGATCTTCTTCCTGCCGGTGGGCCGCGCCTCGTCCTCCGCGTCATAGGACGAATAGAGATAAGGCGTGAAGGCCTCGAACTCCGCGCCGCAGGTGTCGACCCTTTTGAATGCCGGCTTCAAACCCGCGCGCAGGCGTAGCCTCCGGACCGCGTCCTCGCCGATCCCCGCGAGTTTTCCCAGGCGCCGGTCGGAAAATCCGAACGACTTGGCTCGCGCCAACAGCGACCCGGCCTCCGGGGGGACGTCTGTCCGGCCCGCCGCGGAGCGCAGCTCTGCGGCATCGCCGCGGAGTTCGCTCTCCGCTGCGATGATCTGCCGGATGTTTTCGAGAAACCAGACGTCGATCCCGGTGATCCGGGAGATTTCCTCGACCTTCCGGCCTTCCCGGATCGCTTCCCCGATGTAGAGGAGCCGCTGCGAATTGGGCTTCCGAAGCTTCTCCTCGATGATCTTCCGGCGGGAGGAAGCGCTCGTTGCGTCGGTGGGAAGTACCTCCTCGAACCCGTACACGCCGATCTCGAGAGATCGGAGCGCTTTCTGGAGCGACTCCTTGAAGGTCCGCCCGATCGCCATCACCTCCCCCACCGACTTCATTTGCGTGCCCAGGAGGTCCTGCGTCTGGGGAAACTTCTCGAAGGTGAAGCGCGGAATCTTCGTCACCACGTAGTCGATCGTCGGCTCGAAGGAGGCCGGCGTCTCCCTCGTGATGTCGTTGCGGATCTCGTCGAGGGAATAGCCGACGGCGAGTTTCGCGGCGATCTTGGCGATCGGGAACCCGGTCGCCTTGGAGGCCAGGGCCGAGGAGCGGGACACGCGCGGGTTCATCTCGATCACCACCATCTCTCCCGTGTCGGGATGGACGGCGAACTGGATGTTGCTCCCCCCCGTGTCGACGCCGATCTCCCGGATGATGCGCAGCGCAGCGTTTCGCATCAACTGGTACTCCTTGTCGGTCAGCGTCTGCGCGGGGGCCACGGTGATGGAGTCCCCGGTATGAACGCCCATCGGGTCGAGGTTCTCGATCGAGCAGATGATGACCACGTTGTCCTTGAGGTCGCGCATCACCTCGAGCTCGAACTCCTTCCAGCCGATGACGGACTGCTCGACCAGGACCGTGCGCTTCGGGGATGCGTCCAGTGCCCAGCGGATCGCGTCCTCGTACTCCTCCCGGTTGTATGCGATGCCGGCGCCCGTCCCTCCGAGGGTAAAGGAAGGACGAAGGATGGCCGGGTAGCCGATTTCCGGAATGATCTTGAGCGCCTCCTCCAGCGACTTGACGTATCCCGAGCGCGGCACGATCAAACCGAGCTTCTCCATCGCCCTCCGGAACTGGTCGCGATCCTCGGCCTTCTGGATCGCATCGAAGCTCGCGCCGATGAGATCGACGCCGTATTTCTGCAGGATCCCCATTTCATGGAGAGACACGGCGATGTTCAGGCCCGTCTGCCCGCCGATCGTCGGCAGGAGGGCGTCCGGCCGCTCGCGCGCGATGATCTTCCCGACCATTTCGGGGGTGATCGGCTCGATGTAGGTGCGGTCGGCGAATTCCATGTCGGTCATGATCGTCGCCGGGTTGCTGTTCACGAGCACGACCGTGTACCCTTCCTCCTTGAGGGCCTTGCACGCCTGCGTCCCGGAATAGTCGAACTCGCAGGCCTGGCCGATGATGATCGGCCCGGAGCCGATCAGCATGATCTTCCGGATGTCCGTCCGTTTGGGCACTAGATCTCCTGGATGAACACGTTGGTGAGGTCCAGCCGCTGCGCGGCCTCGATGGCGCGTCCGTATTCGTCCACCGAAAGTTTTCGTCCGAAGCCCGCCACGCCCTTTGCACGGTGGGCCGGGAAATACTGCCCCATCAGGGAGATCGGGATGCGCCTTCCGTATTCCCTGCGGAGAAACGCCAGTACCCGCTCCGTCTCTTCCCCCCTCTCCGGAAGGACCAGGTGCCGGATGAGCACGCCCTGGCTTGCGAACCCGTTCCTGCCTTTTTGCAGGGGACCGACCTGGCGCAGCATTTCCGCGATGGCCCGGAGATTGTGGATCCCGTAATCGGGTGCCCCGGACGCCCGGCCCGACAGCTCCTCCGACCGGTACTTCATGTCCGGCAGGTAGATGTCGACGACCCCATCCAGGAGGGAGAGCGCCTCCATCGAATCGTAGCCGCCGGTGTTGTAGACGACGGGAAGCGAGAATCCCTTTTCCCTGGCGGCCAGGATCGCGCCGATGAGCTGCGGCACGTGGGGTGTCGGCGTCACGAAGTTGACGTTGTGAACCCCTTTCCTCTCCAGCAACAGGAGGCGGTCACCGAGTTCCCCTGTTGTCATCCGCTTTCCCACGCCCATTTGGCTGATCGGATAGTTCTGGCAGAAGAGGCACGTCATGTTGCAGTGACTGAAGAACACCGTGCCCGAGCCCCGGACGCCCGAGATCGGGGGCTCCTCGCCGTGGTGCACGGAGACGGCGGCCACCGTGGCGCCGCCGTCCGCACCGCAGAACCCGACCTCCCCGGCCAAACGGTCGACACCGCAGACCCGCGGGCAGAGCCGGCAGCTCCGGAGCGACTCGAACGACTGCTCGCATCGCGCACGGAGTTCTGAAATTCGGGTTTTCAATGCTCTTCGCACTCCCTCTTCCGTACCCCCCTTCGGCTATGCCGGACTTGCCCGCGGCGTGGGCCTTCCGCAGTGGCGGCGCTTCAGAGATCCTCTTCTCCCGTCAGGGTGCGGTAGAACCGCGTGAACAGATACCGGGAGTCGTGGGGCCCGGGGGAGGCCTCGGGGTGATACTGCACGGAGAAACAGCGGCGCGACGGGACGGCGAGACCCTCCACCGTCTGATCGTTCAAATTGACGTGGGTGATTCTGGCCGTGGTCCCAAGGGAGCCGGGATCCACAGAAAAGTTGTGGTTCTGGCTGGTGATCTCGACCCTGCCCGTGGCAAGGTCCGACACCGGCTGGTTGCAGCCGTGATGGCCGAACTTCAGCTTGAAGGTCCTACCCCCCAGGGCCAGCCCCATGATCTGGTGGCCGAGGCAGATGCCGAACATCGGGAGTTTGCCGAGGAGCCCGCGAACCGCTTCGATCGCGTAGGGAACCCCCTCCGGATCGCCCGGGCCATTGGAGAGGAAGATCCCGTCGGGTTTCCTTGCAAGGATCTGCTCCGCGGTCGCGGTCGCGGGAACCACCGTCACGTCGAACCCGTGGGAAACCAACATCCGCAGGATATTCTGCTTGATACCGTAATCGACTGCGACGATCCTGGGGATCCATCCGAACCGGCTGCGGTACTCGGAAGCGGGGAGGTATCCTTTTTCCAGGTCCCAGTCCCCCGTGTCCCAATGCACCTCCCGGTCCGTGGTGACTTCCTTGACGAGGTCGCGCCCGACGATCGAGGGGAGGTCCCTGGCTTTTTGCACAAGCCGCCGCTCGTCCTGGTCGATGGAGGAGATAACCCCCATCTGGGAGCCGCGGTCCCGCAGGAGCCGGGTCAGCGCCCGGGTGTCGATCCCCGCGATCCCGCAGATGTGGTACCGGCGCAGGTACCCGTCGAGGGTCTCCACGTGGCGCCAGTTCGAGGGGAGCCGCCAGGCTTCCCGGACGATGAACCCCTCCACCCAGGGGCGGTTCGATTCGACGTCTTCCGGGTTGATGCCGGTGTTACCGATTTCCGGGTAGGTCATCGTGACGATCTGGCCCTTGTAGGAGGGATCGGTGAGCACCTCCTGGTACCCGGTCATCGCGGTGTTGAAGACCACTTCCCCGCCGCACTCCCCTTCGAACCCGAAGGTTCCTCCCCGGAAGACGGTTCCGTCGGCCAGGGCGAGGATCGCCTTCTTCTCAGACATCTGCGGCAACTTCTGCGAGAAGGGAGTGGGTAACGCGTCCTCCATGGACCGTGGCGACCGCCCGTCCCCGGAGCTTCCACCCGAAGAACGGGCTGTTCCTGGATTTCGAGCGGACGTCGGCTTCCCTGTATTCCCATTCCACGTCCGGATCGATGACCGTGACGTCGGCGTCCGCCCCCTTCCGCAAGGATCCCTTCCCGGAGAGCTTGAGGATCCGCGCGGGATTGGAGCACAACAGCTCGACGATCCGGGCCGGCGTCATCTTGCCGCCCGCAAGGAGGCCGAGGGAAAGAGGGAGGGCCGTCTCCAGCCCGATGATCCCGTTGGCGGCTGCGATGAATTCGCATCGCTTCACATAGTCCTCGTGGGGGGCGTGGTCGCTGGCGATGACATCGATCGTCCCGTCGATGAGCCCGGAAAGGACGGCCATCCGGTCCTCTTCCCCGCGCAACGGCGGGTTCATCTTGGCGTTCGTGTTGTACCCTTCGAGCGAAGCGTCGGTCAGCGTGAAGTAGTGGGGAGCGGTTTCCCCCGTTACCGCAACCCCCGCCCTCTTGCCCATGCGGAGCAGGTCCACTCCCATCTTCGTGCTGATGTGCTGGATATGGAGTTTTCCCCCGGTCTGCCGCGCCAGGAGGATGTCCCTCGCGATGGCCACCTCCTCGGCGGCCGAGGGGATGCCCGGGATGCCCAGCTTGTGGGCCATCCACCCCTCGTGCGCCGCGCCGTCCCTGCAGAGCTCGGCGTCTTCGGCGTGAGAAAGGATCAAAAGATCGAACGCCTTTGCGTACTCGAGCGCCCGCCGCATCAACAGCGCGCTCTCGACCGGCTTCCCGTCGTCGGAAAACGCCACCGCCCCCGCATCGGCAAGCTCTGCGAAGTCGGACATCTCCTTTCCTCCCATCCCCCTCGTAACGGCGGCCACCGGGAAAACGTCGGCCGCGCCATTCCTCTCCGCCGTTTCCCGGATGTACCGGGTGACCTCGGGATGGTCGTTGACCGGCTTCGTGTTCGCCATGCAGGCAACGGAGGAGAACCCTCCCGCTGCCGCGGCTTTCGTGCCCGTGCGGATGTCCTCCTTCCACTCATACCCCGGGTCCCTCAGGTGGACGTGCATGTCGATCAACCCCGGGACCACCCACTTCCCCGAGGCGTCGATCACGCTTCCCTTGAACCCCTTCGGAGTCTGGTCTCCCGGGATGAAGTCCTTCACCTTGCCGTTCTCGAGGACGATGCTCCCGGTCTCGTCGCGCTTGCCGGCCGGATCGATGACCCGTCCGCCCTTAATGAGAAGCATCGTGCCCTCCCGCAAGAAGGTAGAGGAGCGCCATCCGGACGGCGACGCCCGACTCCACCTGGTTCAGGATCCTGGATTGCGCGCTGTCGGCCAGTTCGTCGGAAAGTTCCACCCCCCGGTTGATGGGTCCGGGGTGCAGGATCACCGCATCGCCCTTTGCGAGGGAAAACAGGCTCCGGTTCAATCCGAACATCCTCGAATATTCCCGGAGGGATGGGAAATATGCGGTCTTTTGCCGTTCCAGTTGGATCCGCAGCATCATCACGACGTCGGCGTCCTTTACCGCCTCCCGGATGTCATAAGTGACCCTTGCCCCGGTCCGCTCCATCTCTTTCGGGACCATGGTGGGCGGTCCGCAGAGCCACAGTTTCGCGCCCATCCTCCCCAGCGAATGCAGATTCGAACGCACAACCCTGCTGTGCAATATATCTCCTATTATTGAAATTTTAAGACCAAGTACTTTACCTTTTGCCTTAAGTATAGTGTAAAGGTCCAGAAGCCCTTGGGAGGGATGCTCGTTGGCCCCGTCGCCGGCATTGATGATCGAGCAGGAGACGAAGCGGGACAGAAAATGAGCGGCTCCCGAAGCGGGGTGGCGAATAATGAGGATGTTCGGCTTCATCGCCTCGATGTTTTTCGCGGTGTCCAGGAGCGTCTCGCCCTTGGAGACGCTCGAGGTCGCCGAGCTGAAATTGATTACGTCGGCGGACAACCGCTTCCCCGCAATCTCGAACGAGGTCCGCGTCCGCGTGCTGGCCTCGAAAAAGAGGTTCACCGCGGTCTTGCCGCGAAGCGCCGGGACCTTCTTGATGTCCCGGGTCAGCACCTCCTCCATCGAGCGGGCCGTGTCGATGACGAATTCCATCTCCTCGACGCGAAAATCGGCAAGGCCCAGCACGTGCCGGCGTTTCCAATCCATGGCGTCACCCCCCCCTTGCCGGTGCGGATTCGTTGAGCAGGACCTTCCAGTCCTCCCGGTTCCCCTGGACCATTACGTCGACGGTCTCGTTCCGGGAGGTGGGGACGTTCCGGCCGACATAATCCGCGCGGATGGGAAGCTCCCGGTGCCCACGATCGATCAGAACCGCCAGCTGGATATTCTTGGGGCGGCCGAAGTCGATCAGGGCGTCCATCGCCGCCCGTATCGTACGTCCCGTGAACAGCACGTCGTCCACGAGGACGACTTTCTTCTCGTCGATCGAAAACGGGATTTCCGTGCGTTTCAGCCGCGGTTGGTATCCTGCGCGCGACAGGTCGTCCCGGTAGAGCGTGATGTCCACGTAGCCGGCAGGAACCTCCAGCCCCTCGATGGCCCGGACTTTCTCCCGGATGAACTTCGACAGCGGCACACCGCCGGACATGATGCCGACCAGAACGAGATCCTCGGCTCCCTTGTTTTTCTCCAGGATCTCGTGGGTCAGGCGGGAGAGGACCCGCTCCATTCCCTTGGCGTCCAGGATGACCTTCTTGCTTGCTTTTTTCATCGCGATGGTCCCTCCGAATTTGGCCGTAATCGGGTTTTTATGGGCAAAAAAAAACCTCCCCGCAAGAGAGGGGAGGCGGCGTGGTCGTCAACGATTGTACATCCTTTGCTAACCTCACGGGATTAGCTTAAAAGGCCTATCCGAATATAACCCCGGTCCCGCCTCCCCGTCAACAGGTTTCGAGGGCCTCAGTGCAGCAGGTGTCCGATGCGGCCCCACCGCACGATCTCGGGGTAGCGCCAGACCTCGGTCCAGCGGACGTCGCGGTTCCAGTCGACGGAAAAGTAGATGAACATCGCCTTCCCGATCACCGCATCCATGTCGACGAACCCCCAGAACCGCGAGTCATAGGACCGATCGCGGTTGTCCCCCATGACGAACAGCTTGCCCGACGGCACTTTGACGGGCGGAAGGTTGTCCCTCGCCCGGATGAATCCGTCGATCGTGTCCCCGTCGGCAAACCGTACGTAGTTTTCCTCCAAGAGCTGCCCGTTGACGAACACCCGTTTCTCCCGGACCTCTACCGTGTCTCCCGGCACCCCGATGGCCCGCTTGATGAAATCCTTGCTCTTGTCCTCGGGGAAAACGAAAACGAGGATGTCCCCCCGCCGGGGGGCGCGGAACCGTAGGACTCGCCCCTTCGTGAACGGGATGTGGTAGCCGTAGAGAAACTTGTTCACGAAGATGTGGTCCCCGATCAGCAGCGTGTCCTCCATGGAACTGGAGGGGATCTTGAACGCCTGGATCACCAGTGTGCGCACGATGAGCGCGATCAACAAGGCGACGGTGAACGCCTCGATGTACTCGCGAACCTTCCCTTTCCGGTCCGCACTGCCTTCCGGGTGGTGCGTTGGTTTCATGGATGTTTTCGACTCCTGGTTTCCATCTTATTCCCTGACCTTGAGGATGGAAAGGAAGGCCTCTTGCGGGATCTCCACCGTACCCACCTGTTTCATCCGTTTCTTCCCTTCCTTCTGCTTCTCGAGGAGCTTTCTCTTCCGGGTGATGTCGCCGCCGTAGCATTTCGAGATCACGTTCTTCCGGATCGCCTTGATGGATTCCCGCGCGATCACCTTCGACCCGATCGCGGCCTGGATGACCACCTCGAACATCTGGCGCGGAATCAGCCTCCGGAGCCGCTCGGTCACGTCCCTTCCCTTCGGGTAGGCATTCTCCCGGTGAACGATCAGGGAGAGGGCGTCCACCTTCTCCCCGTTCAGGAGGATATCGAGGCGGACAAGGTCGGCCCGCCGGAACACGAGGAACTCGTAGTCCATGGAGGCGTAGCCCCGGGAGGCGGTCTTGAGCCTGTCGTAGAAATCGAGGACGATCTCGTTGAGAGGGAGCTCGTACTCGAGGATGACCCGGCTGGAGGAAGCGAACTTCATCTGGCGCTGCACGCCCCGGCGCTCTTCGCACAGCTTGATAATCGCTCCCAGGAACTCCGACGGCAGATGGAGGGTCGCCAGGATGAGCGGCTCCTCGATGTAGTCGAGATCCAGCGGCTCGGGCAGCCTCGCAGGACTGTCCACCTCTTCCACCGACCCATCCTTCTTCACGGCCCGGTACCCGACGGTAGGGGCGGTGGTGATGAGCTCGACCCCGTACTCGCGCTCGAGCCGCTCCTGGATGATTTCCATGTGGAGCAGCCCAAGGAACCCGCACCGGAAACCGAACCCCAGCGCCACGGAGGTTTCCGGCTCGGCGGTGAACGAGGCGTCGTTCAGCCGAAGCTTTTCAATGGCGGTCCGCAGCTGGCCGTATTCGTCGGAGACCACGGGATAGACGCCGGCAAAGACCATCGGCCTCACGACCTTGAATCCCGGCAGGGGGACCGCGGCGCGTTTCCGCGCGTCGGTGATCGTGTCGCCGACCTTGGTCTCCTTGAGGTCCTTGATGTTGGCGATGACGAATCCCACCTCGCCGGGCCCGAGGGACTCGACCTCCTTCGGGTGAGGGCAGAAGACCCCGACCTTCTGGACCTCGAAGACGTTCCCCGTGGACATGAGAATGATCTTTTGCGCCGTCCGCAGGATCCCGTCGAACATTCGGACGAGGACGATCACCCCCTGATAGTTGTCGAACCACGAGTCGACGATGAGCCCCTTGGAAGGGGCGTCCGGGTCGCCCGTGGGAGGAGGGATCCGCAGGACCACGCGCTCCAGGATCTCCTCGATGCCCACTCCCTTTTTGGCGCTTGCGGCGATGATGTCCTTCGTGTCCAGCCCGATCACGTCCTCGATCTCCCGCTTCACCCGGTCCGGCTCGGCGTTCGGAAGGTCGATCTTGTTCAGGACCAGGAGGATCTCCAGGTTCTGCTCCAACGCCATGTAGACGTTGGCAAGCGTCTGGGCCTCCACCCCCTGCGAGGCGTCCACGACCAGGATCGCCCCCTCGCAGGCGCACAGGCTTCGGGAAACTTCGTAGGAGAAATCGACGTGACCCGGCGTGTCGATCAGGTTCAGGACGTATTCCCTCCCGTCCCGTGTGACGTATCGCATGCGGACGGTCTGGGCCTTGATGGTGATCCCGCGCTCCCGCTCAATGTCCATCTTGTCCAGGAACTGGTCCACCCTCTCGCGCTCGGAGAGCGTGCCCGTAGCCTCCATCAGGCGGTCGGCCAAGGTGGATTTCCCGTGGTCGATGTGGGCGATGACGGAAAAATTGCGGATGTGCTCGATGCGCATGCTTACCACGTGCCGGTGTTTCGGATTTTTTCGCGGAAGAAATCCAGCGTAGAGGCGAGTCCTTCCTCCAACGACACTTCAGGATACCATCCCAGTTCGTAGGCCGCCATCCTGTTTTCCAGACAGGAGCGCCGCTGCTCCCCCGGCATGGCCGTGCCGTGGACCTCCTCCTGCCGGCTGCCCGCAAGATCCCGGAGGATGCGGAAGACCGTGTTGACGTTCGTCTCGACGCCGGTCCCGATGTTCACGGAGAGCCCGTCACCGCGTTCCAGGGCCGCCAGGTTCGCTCGGACCACGTCGCCGACGTAGACGAAATCCCGCGTCTGCTCCCCGTCGCCGTTCACGACGGCCATCTGCCCCCGCAGCAGCCGCTCGGCGAAGATGGCGACGACGCCGGCCTCCCCGTGGGGATCCTGTCGCGGGCCGTACACGTTGGAGTAGCGAAGCGCGGTGTACTCGAGACCGTACTGGACGCGGTAATAGTTCAGGTACAGCTCCACGGACATCTTGGCAGCGCCGTAAGGGCTGACGGGACGGATCGGATGGCTCTCCTCTGCGGGAAACTGTTCCTGTTCTCCGTATCCGGCGCCCCCCGAAGAGGCGAAGAGAAATTTCCGGACGCCATGCTGCCTCGCCGCCTCCAGGAGGCGGATCGAGCCGAGGATGTTGACCTGGGCGTCGAACTGCGGGTCCGCAACGGAAGCCCGCACGTTGATCTGCGCCGCGTGGTGGTTGATGATCTCGGGGCGGAAGGTCCGTACCGCCTCCACGGCGGTGTCCGAGGTCACGTCGCAGAGGACGAACCGGGCGGAGGCGGGGGCATATTCCTTTTTCCCCGAGGAGAGGTTGTCGATCACCATCACTTCGTGTCCGCGTGCGACACAAGCGTCAGCGACATGGGATCCGATGAACCCTGCTCCCCCTGTGATCAGGATGCGCATTACCCGGCGATCCCCCCTTCGTAGGTATTTTTCAGGAATTCCGTCACGGCATCCTCCCAGCGCCTCGGGGTGTCTCCCGTGACGGTGCGATATTTCTCCTTATTGAGAACGGAATAGGCCGGGCGAGGTGCGGGGTACAGCAGCTCCGCGGCAGGGACGGGGGTAATGGAAACCGGCTCCGGGCAGGCATGCGCAAGAAGGAACGCGGCAAATTCATACCACGTGGTCTCTCCTTCGTTCGAGAAGTGAAAGGTCCCCCGTGCGCCGGCGTCCAGCAACCGCTTCGTGGCCGCCGCCAGGTCGCGCGCAAAGGTCGGGCACCCTTTCTGGTCGGAGACGACGCGGAGCGGCTCCCCTCGTCTCGCCTTGTCCAGGATGGCGAAGACGAAATTCCCGCCGTGCGGGCCGTACAGCCACTGCGAACGGATGAGCAGGTGTTCCGGCATCTCCGTCCTCAACGCCTCTTCAGCCGCCCACTTGCTCCTTCCGTAGGCGGACAGGGGGCGCGCGACATCGTCCTCCGCGTACGGGCGGGAGGAGTTCCCGTCGAAAACATAATCGGTTCCGAAGGTCACCAGGAAGGCGCCGTGCTCGCGGCACTCGCGGGCCACGTTCCGGGTGCCGTCGCGGTTCACGGCAAGGGCCCTCGCCTCCTCGCTTTCCGCCCTGTCGACCGCCGTGTACGCTGCGCAATGCAGGACGACATGGGGGCGGAACCCCCCGACGGCCCTTCTGCACTCCATGGGACTCGTGACGTCGCACTCCCTTTCGTCGGTTGGGCGCACCTCGTGCTCCTTGTGGAAGAGGTCGAACAATTCCCTCCCCAGCAGGCCGTTCGCGCCGGTGATGAGCATCCTTCGCTTCAACTTTCCTAGTTCCCGATCGTCCCGATCCCCTTCAGAGAGAAGAGGAGCTTGTAGCTGCTTTCGTCGGGCCTCGTCTTGCGGCCGGCTTCCAGCCCGACGCTCCAGCAATCGCTGCGCGGGTAAAGGGTGAGCGTGGCCTTGCCTTCGGTCAACTCCTTATTCTTCATAGAATAATTCACGTTGGTCTTCAATCCTAGAACCCTGTGCAGCCGCACCGCAAAGAGGCCGTTGACATCCTCGGCAAGATCTCGCGATTTCCGGTATTCGAGGAGTGCCCGGCTTTCCTCCGTCTGCTTCCACTCCCCTCCGATCGCCGCGGTGGTGAATTTTCCCGGACCCGCGTCGAACAACGTCTCTCCAGAGACGATCCATTTCGGGGCGGGCCGCACCTGGAACCGGGTATAGATGTCGGAGGCCGCTTGCCGGCCCGTCGACCGTCCCGCAGCGAGGTCGATCTGGTCCCGCAGCGACCTGACGAAGGGCGCCAAGGGGTCGATATAAGGAGACCCCGTGGGTTTTCTCTCTCCCACGTCCAGCGCCCACTCCACCGAGAGGAAAGCAATCTCATGTGGTCCCGTTACATTGTCGACCCGCAGGAGCCTCTGGGTCACGGAAAAAGTGAACTGCTGCTGTTCGCCGACGCGGGACCATTCGTCCGTGAGGGGGATGGCTTTCTGGTCAACCGCCGGGATCCAGTGGAACGAGGTGGTCGTTTGAACCGCGTGGATCAGCCGGGTCCCGGCGACCCCCTCGAAATTCCTTCGGAAATCGGCTTCCAGCTTTCCCCCACCGCCGGGAAGAACCCTCCCTTCCTTCTCGGCGCCGGTTTCGCTCGATGCGGGGTACGAGCCCAGCATGTCGACGGAAAGGTAGGGAGTGAACGTGACCGATGGGTATAAGGTATAGGTTCGCGAGATTTCCGCGTACCCCCTTCCTCGCAGCTCGCGATCCCCGACACGTCGATAGAAGTAGGTCGCGCTCATCTCCCCACTGGCTTCGATCGCCGTCTTGCCAAACGTCCGGGGAAGGAAGGTCAATGAAAATTCGGGCAGTCGCTGAACCGTGTTGTCGTCGGGTGTTCCCTGCACGTCGTTGACATAGACCGCGGACATCGCCGCCACGCTCTGCTCGGATCCGTAAGCGAGGAACCCCCTGGAAGGAACGTGCCTTCCCGTCCTCAGGATGTCGTCATCGACCAGGTTGACGTAATACAGGTCGTCGGAAGCCAGGTCCCACTTGACGTTCGAGGTGAAGCTTCCTCCGTCCCGGTACGTACTGATCCCGTTGAGCCGGTACCGGTCGTGATCCGCCTTCTTGTCATGAAAGAACGATGCGTACGCCTTGCCCTCCGAGGTGGGATTCAGGATATACCGGTACTCGACTTCCGGCCGAAAACCCCGCCGGCTCATGTCCTCGATCGTGAGGGTCGCGTCGCTCCACCGGTTGATCGCCCAGTAGTACGGCAGCTGGAAGGAGGTTCCCTTCGTCCCGCTGCTGGAAAAGCTCGGCATCAGGAAACCGCTCTGTCGGCTAAGCTTTACGGGAAACGCCGCCCACGGCAGCCAGAGGACGGGGACTCCGCGGACCTTGAACGTCACGTCCTTTCCGACGGCGTAGCCGTCCATGGTGACCTGCGATCGCCTCACTTCGAACTTCCAGTCGGGCTCCGGGTCGCAGGGGCAGGTCGTGAGGGTCCCTTTCTGAATCCGGAAGGTTCTTCCCCCGGTCTTCTCGAACCTTTCGCTGGAGATCTGATAATTGTTGTTGCTAAGGAGTATGGTTCCGTTGTACAGGACCCCGAGCTCGGTATCGATGTTCAGGACGATACGGTCGAAGGAGAACTCGTCTCCGGCGTCCTTGTAATGAACCCGCCCGATCAGCTCCGCCTCGCCGCTTCGGGAATCGTATCGGATGCGGTCCGCACGGATGCTCCGGTTGCCGAATCCGATCTCGACGTTTCCCTCGGCGTAGGCGACCCCCGTATTGTCGTCGTATGCAAGCGAGTCCGCGTTCAGGGTCACGGGCCCGCCGAGCAGGACTTCGGAGCCGGTGCGCGCTTTGGTAAGCATCCCTCCGGGGATGGCGGTCGCCGCGGACGCGGGAACTGCGAATGGAAGGAAAAGAAGGAGGATTGCAGCCGCGCGTACCGAACCGATGTTCACGGTAATCCCCCGACGCGGGCCCGGAACGCCTCCCCCACCGCGGCCAGAGAACCGCAAACGATCACCATCCCACCGGGGCCAGCCCACTGCCGGGCGATCTCCCACCCCTCCCGGAAACCGGATCCTTGCCGCGCCTGGAACTTCCTTTTCCTGCAGGCGGCGGCAAGTTCCCCCAGCGCAGCCGCACGTTCGTGTTCCATGGGATAAACGACCCATCCATCCACGACTCCGGATAGCTCCCGCAGGAACCCGGACAGATCCTTGTCCCCGAGCATGCTCCAGAGCGCGATGATCCCGGTGAACTTTCCGCTCGACTTCATCTTCACCAGTTCGCGCGCCAGGGCCCGGGCGGCCTGGGGGTTGTGCGCTCCGTCCGTCCATACTCTACGGTTTTTTCTCCCCGGCAACGGGGAGAACCGTCCGGGCCAGCGGGCGCAGGCGATCCCCTCTCTCGCCGCGTGCCGGAAGTCTTCCACCGACATCCCTCTATTCGAAGCCCATCGCCAAGCAGCGGCGCAGGCAAGCGCCGCGTTGTCGCGTTGAAAATCGCCGTCCATTCCTGGACGATTTTCGGGGATCGTGAGCCCGGGCAGATGGATGCGGATGCGCCTATTGCCGCAATCTTCCCAACGGAAATGACGCCCCAATTCCCAGACCGGTGCTCCTATCTCCTCCGCCTTTCGGACGGCGACACCGCGCGCGGCGGACGCCAGCCGGCCCAAGAGGACCGGGACCCCGGGTCGAAAGATCCCCGTCTTCTCGGCGGTGATTTCCCGGATCGTTTTCCCGAGCCACTCCCTGTGGTCGATTCCCACGGTCGTGATGACGGAAATCTCCGGCACGCAGGCATTCGTTGCGTCCCAACGGCCCCCAAGCCCCGCTTCCATGACCACCAGGGGCGCCTTTCTCCTCCGGAACCAGTCGCACGCCGCCCAGGTCATCTCCTCGAAATAGGAAAGCATGCCGCCGCAGGCTTCCGCCACCTCGCGCGACAGCACCGATGCCCTCCGGAGCGCATGGTGCAGCGATTCGGCGGGGATGTTCTCGCCGTCGATGCGGATCCTCTCCTCGGGGGAAAGGAGATGGGGGGAAGTATACAGCCCAACCGGTCCCGCAGGCAGCCGCCGGAGGATCGCCTCGAGGAAAGAGGCCGTCGAACCCTTCCCGTTCGTGCCTGCGATGTGAAGAATCCGGAAGGCGCGTTCGGGATGCCCCGACCTCTCGAACGCCGCGAGAATCCGCTCGAGACCCGGCTGGATCGCTTCCGGCCGCCCGGGACCTATCCTTCCCGTCATTTCCCGGGAGGCGCCGTCAGGAACCGGAGAACCTGGGTGAGCGTGGGCTTGAGCCGTGTCCGCTCCACGATGATGTCGATCATCCCGTGCTCGAGAAGGAACTCGGCACGCTGGAACCCCTCCGGCAGTTTCTGCTTGATCGTCTGCTCGATGACCCGCGGCCCGGCGAACCCGATGAGGGCCCCCGGTTCCGAGATGATGATGTCCCCCAGCATGGCGAAGCTCGCCGCGACTCCCCCGGTGGTCGGGTCCGTCAGGACGCTGAGGAACGGAATGCGGGCGTCGGAGAGCTTGGCCAGGGCGGCGCTGGTCTTGGCCATCTGCATGAGGGAGAGCGTCCCCTCCTGCATCCTCGCCCCGCCGGACGCGCTGAAAATGATGAGGGGGCGGGAAAGTTCCTTCGCGGCCTCCGCGGCGACGGCGACCTTCTCCCCCACCACGCATCCCATGGACCCTCCGAGGAACTCGAAGTCGAGGACGGCGAGGACGATGTCGATCCCGTTGATTTTCGCCGCTCCGGTGATGACCGCTTCCTTCCTTCCCGTCTTCTTCTTGGCCTCCTTGAGCCGGTCCGTGTACTTCTTGGTATCGGTAAAGGAAAGCATGTCGACGGATTCGAGGTCCTCGCCGAATTCCTGGAAGGTCCCTTCGTCGGTCACCGCACGGATCCGCTCCATCGCCGGGATGCGGAAATGGTAGTTGCACTTCGGGCAGACATTCAGGTTCCGCTCGACCTCGGGTTTGTAGATGATCTCGAGGCAGGCGTTGCACTTGATCCACATCCCTTCCGGGATCTTGGTCTTCTTTTCCCCTTCTTCCTTTCTGCGGAACAGCCGGATGGGCATCTTTGGTCACCTCAATTCGTTTTTGAGGGATCGCACGAACCGCCGCAGAGCGTCCGGCCCGGTCCGTGACGCGCCGCGCGTCTCCACGACCTTGACGCAGGCACTTCCGACAACCGCGGCGTCGGCGGTTCGCGCCGCCGCCCTTGCCATCCCGGGCGTGGAGATGCCGAATCCCACCGCAATGGGAAGGGAGGTCTGCTCCTTCACCGCTCTTGCCCACGCGGAGATTCCCGGCGGAAGCGCCTTCCGCGCCCCCGTGATGCCGGTCAAAGATATAAGGTACAGGAATCCGGAACCTAATGCGACCGCCCGGCGGATCCGGTCGGGGCCGCTCGTCGGGGAAACCAGAGGAACCCAGTCCAGACCCGCCCGCCGGATCTCCGGCAGCATTTCCTGGGATTCCTCGGTCGGCAGGTCGACGACGAGGATCCCGTCCGCTCCAGCGGCGCGCGCGTCCCGGCAGAACCGCCTGGCGCCGTACCGGAAGAACGGGTTGTAATACCCGAAGATGACCACCGGCGTGGGGTGCGTCCCGCGGAACCCGGAAATCAGGGAAAGGGCGCGCGCCGTGGTCATCCCCGCGTTCAGGGCGCGCCGGGCGGCGGCCTGGATCGTGGGTCCGTCGGCCATCGGGTCGGAAAAGGGGATCCCCACCTCGATGAGGTCCGCTCCCCCGTCGGCGGCGGCGCGGAAGTAGGAAAGGGAGTTGCGCCCGTCCGGGTCCCCCGCCGTCAGGTAGACGACCAGTCCCTTTTCTCCGCGCTCCTTGAGGGAGGCGAAGGTCCCGTCAATTCGCGACACGTTTCCCCCCCGATCGCCCGGCGATGATCCCGATGTCCTTGTCTCCCCTCCCCGAGAGGTTGATGACGATCGTCTGGGACCGCCGCATTCGGCGTGCAAGACGGAACCCGAAAGCGACTGCGTGGGAGGATTCCAGGGCGGGCAAGATCCCCTCGTAACGCGAAAGGAGATCGAATCCTTCCAGCGCCTGATCGTCCGTCACGGCGACGTATTCGGCCCTTCCCGTGGTTTTCAGGAAAGCGTGCTCGGGGCCCACGCCCGGGTAATCGAGCCCCGCGGAGATGGAGTGCGCCTCCCGGATCTGGCCGTCCTCGTCCTGGATCACGAAGGACTTGCTGCCGTGGAGAACGCCGACCTGTCCCCGGCAAAGGGTCGCGCCGTGCCGGCCGGAGGACAGGCCGAGGCCTGCCGCCTCGACGCCCACCAGGCGGACGTTTTTATCGGAAATGAAGGGGGTGAAGATGCCCATGGCGTTGCTCCCCCCGCCGACGCACGCGACCACGGCGGAAGGAAGTCCGCCTGCGGCCCTACGGAACTGCCGCTTCGCCTCCTTGCCGATCACGGTCTGGAAGTCGCGGACCATCATCGGGTACGGGTGCGGCCCGGCCGTCGATCCGATGAGATAGTGGGTCGTCCGGACGTTGGTCACCCAGTCCCGGAGCGCCTCGTTCATCGCGTCCTTGAGCGTCCTGCTCCCGGATTCGACCGGAATCACCTCCGCGCCCAGAAGGCGCATCCGGAACACGTTCAGCTCCTGGCGACGGATGTCCTCCGTGCCCATGTACACCGCGCAGGCGACGCCCATCTTCGCGCAGACGGTGGCGGTCGCGACCCCATGCTGCCCCGCCCCCGTCTCGGCGATGATCCGCAGTTTCCCCATGCGCAGGGCGAGAAGCCCCTGCCCGAGGGTGTTGTTGATCTTGTGGGCGCCGGTGTGCGCGAGGTCCTCGCGCTTGAGGAAGATCCTTGCGCCCTTCGCTTTTTCCGTCAGGCGCTTTGCGTAGTAAAGCGGCGTCGGACGCCCCGCGTAATCCCGCAGCAGGCCGGCAAGCTCCGCGGCGAACCGGCGGTCCCGTGCGGCCTTCCGGTAGGCCGCCTCCAGCTCGATAAGCGCCGTCATGAGCGTTTCCGCGACATAACGGCCGCCGAACGGGCCGAAGTGCCCGAGGCTATCCGGATATTTATATTTTATGTTTTCCCGCAATATCAAACTCTTCCGTTGCGTTCTTAATGAAATACTTTACCTTCATCGGGTCCTTTTTCCCGGGGATGGTTTCCACCCCGCTGGCGACGTCGACGGCATCGGGACGGGAGGCGCGGATCGCGGCGGCGACATTCCCGGCAGTGAGACCCCCCGCAAGGATCCATGGCTTCCCGGGGTGGATCCCCCCGATCTTTCCCCAATCAAGAGCCTTCCCCGTGCCTCCGAATTCGCCCTTCACTGCCGCATCCAGCAGGAAGGCCTCGCAGGGGTAGCTCCCGTATGCGGCCAGCTCCGAGCCATCCCGCACATGGACCGCCTTGATCCGCTGAAACGACAGACGCTGCGCGACAGCGGGAGGCTCGTGTCCGGAGAGCTGGACGACCTCGATCCGTAACGTCCGGCACACCTCCTCGATGACCTCCGGGAGCTCGTTCACGAACACACCCACGGGAATGGCCTTTCCCCGCACCGCGGCGACCATCGGCGCCGCTTCGGACATCGGAACATGGCGGCGGGACCCTTTGTAGAAATTGATCCCGATGGCGTCGGCCCCGAAGGAAGCCGCCATCGCCGCGTCCTCTTCCGAGGTGATGCCGCAGATCTTGATCCGGAACATGGGGAAATCCTACGCCTCCACCTTCGGAAGGCGCCCGAGCGCCTCGCTGTGGATGGCGTGCGCCGATTCCGGTGCCAGAAGGTTGGGGAGGATCTTCGTTTCCATCGAACCGCTCCTTTTCAGGCCGAGTGGCGGCTGGTTATTCCCTTGATCGTCTGCACCGCTTCCCCCGGGTCACCGGACCGGACCAGCGTTTCCCCGATCAGTAACGCGTCCGCGCCCAGCGCATGAAACCGTCGCACATCGGAGGGAGAGGAGATCCCGCTCTCCACCACCTTCACGGTGTTCCTCGGCGCCAGGGGAAGCAGGCGTCTTGAAGTATCCAGATCGACACGCAGGGTCGAAAGGTCCCGGTTATTGATCCCGATGATCGTGGCGCCTGCGCCTGCCGCCAGCGCCATTTCCTTCTCGTTGTGCACCTCGACGAGGGCCTCCATGCCGTACTTGGCCGCAGCCCGGATCATTCTTTCGGTCTCTTTCCCGAGGACGGCCACGATCAGCAGGACGAGGTCGGCCCCGTGTGCCCGGGATTCCGCGATCATGTATTCGTCGAGAAGGAAGTCTTTCCGGAGCGCCGGGACGGTTCCGCATGCGTCGCTCGCCGACGACAGGTCCGCGAGCGACCCCCTGAAGAAACGGCCCTCCGTCAGGACGGAAACGGCGCACGCCCCTCCGCGCGCGTACGCCCGCGCCGTCTCAGCCGCGTCGAGGTCCTTCCGGATCCACCCCTTCGATGGTGAGGCACGCTTGATCTCCGCGATGATTCCCGGGGCATCCTTCAACCTCTCACGGAGGTCGCGTCTCCGGACGTTCCGCCGGGCGCGCTCCGCCACGTCGGCAAACGGGGCGGCGGCTTTCCTCCCTTCCAGCTCCTCCCGGACACCCTTGAGGATTCTTTCCAGAAAGGAAATCCTAGTCACGCGCTACGCCGCTTTGGTCCCGAGGATATCGAGAAACGCATTCAGCCGGGACATCGCCGCCCCCGAGTCGATCGACAGGGCCGATTTCTCGATGCCTTCCCGGACGTCCTCGGCTTTCCCGCCGGCGACGATGGCAAACGCCGCGTTGAGAAGAGTCGCCTGGCGTCCAGGCCCCTTCGCTCCCGAAAGGATCCCTTTGAGGATTCCTGCGTTCGTGGCCGCGTCTCCCCCCTTCAAGTCCTGGAGGGAGGCGTATTCGAATCCGACCGACCTCGGGTCGAATAAATACCGCTTCACGACTCCCTTCCGGACATCCCATACGATCGTGGGGGCGGACAGGGTGACCTCGTCCATCCCGTCGGTCCCGTGGACGACAAATGCACGCCGGTGTCCCAACTCCGCCAGGACGCGTGCGTACGTCTCCCCCAGTTCCTCGCTGAACACCCCCACCATCTGGCAGTTCACCCCGGCGGGGTTGCTCAAAGGTCCCAGGATGTTGAAAATCGTCCGGATTCCGATCTCGCGGCGCGGTCCGATGGCGTATTTCATGGCGGCGTGGAATTTCGGTGCGAACATGAAGGTGATCCCGGCCTCGTCGAGCGCCTTCTGCACGTCGGGCACGGACGCGGAGAGGTCCATTCCCAGGGCCTCCAGGACGTCGGCGCTCCCCGCCCTGCTGGTCACGGACCGGTTGCCGTGCTTGGCCACGCGTATCCCGGCCCCCGCGGCGACGAACGCCACCGTCGTGGAAATGTTGAAGGTCCCGGCGCGGTCCCCGCCGGTCCCGCAGGTGTCCAGGACATCTTCCCCCGGAGGGGAGTGGATGCGAATCGCCTTCTGCCGCATGACGTCGGTGGCCGCTGCGATCTCCGTGGTCGTTTCCCCCTTCATCGAGAGTACCGAGAGGAAGGAGGCGATCTGCGAGGGTGTCGCCTCCCCTTCCATGATCATCCGCATGGCGTCGCGCATGCCGTCGGAGGAGAGATCCTTTCCCGCCGCCGTCTCCGAGATCGCCTCTCGGATGTTGCGGAAGCACCGGAGAACCGGCTGCTGCGGGTCGATGAGGGAGAGGAAATTCTCGAGGATCCGCATGCCGTACTGCGTGAGGATCGACTCGGGGTGGAACTGGACCCCGAAGATCGGGCGCGAAACGTGGCGCACTCCCATGACCTCGCCGTCCGAGGACTCCGCGCTGACCTCCAGTTCGGGCGGCAGCGAAGCCCTCTCCAGCGCGAGCGAGTGGTAACGCGTCGCGGTCAACGGGTTTTCGAGCAGGGAGAAGATCCCCTTCCCGTTGTGATGGATCCGGGAGGTCTTGCCGTGCATGAGCGCCTGTGCATGGACGACCTTCCCCCCGAAGGCCTGCCCGATGCACTGGTGGCCGAGGCAGACCCCGAGGATGGGAACGCGGTCCGAGAAAGCGCGGATCGCGTCGAGAGAGATTCCTGCGTCGTCCGGGCCTCCCGGGCCGGGGGAAATGACGATCCCGGCGGGGTTCCTCGCGGCAAGGTCCGGGACGGAAATCGCGTCGTTGCGGAAAACGTTGACCTCCGCTCCCAGCTCGCACAGGTACTGCACGAGGTTGTAGGTGAACGAATCGTAATTGTCGATGACGGCGATCACGCGCGTCCCCTCCCCTCCTCGTCGACCCCGATCGCGCGGAAGAGGACCCGCGCCTTGCTCCGGATCTCCTCCCACTCCTTTTCCGGGTCCGAATCGGCGACGATCCCGGCGCCGGCCTGGATCACGGCCTCGCCGCCCCACATCACGATGGTGCGAATCGTGATGCAGAAGTCCATGCTCCCCTGGAGGTCGAAATACCCCACCGCGCCCGCATAGATACCCCTTCGGAACGGCTCCAGCTCCTCGATGATTTCCATGGCCCGCACTTTGGGGGCGCCGGTCACCGTCCCGGCGGGGAAGGCGGCGCGGAGGACGTCGAAGGCGGAAAGTCCCTTTCGTAACCGGCCGACCACGTTCGAGACGATGTGCATTACATGGGAATACCTCTCCACCGCCATCATCTCGTCCACCTTCACCGTTCCCCATTCCGCCACGCGCCCGACGTCGTTGCGGCCCAGGTCTACGAGCATCACGTGCTCGGCGATCTCCTTGGGGTCGGACAAAAGATCCGTTTCCAGGCGCCGGTCTTCCTCGGGCGTGGCCCCCCGGGGGCGGGTCCCCGCGATCGGCCGCAGCTGGACCAGGTCCCCTTCCAGGCGGACGAGGATTTCCGGCGAGGAGCCGACGATGGACAAATCCCCTGTCTTCAGCAGGTACATGTAGGGCGACGGATTCAGCGCGCGGAGCACCCGATAGACCTCCGAGGGTGAGCGGTCCGTCCGCATGCGCGCCCGGTTGGAGAGCACGACCTGGATGATCTCCCCGTCCCGGATATACTCCTTCGCCTTCCGAACGCACGAGAGGAACGCATCGCGTGGGACGTCGAAGACGGGGTTCCCCGTATCGCGCCCGCGGGGGATCTCCGACCAGGGGAGCGGCCCCTGCAGGATGCGGCGCACCTCCTCGATGGAGAGGCAGCAGCGTTCGTAGGCTTCCTCCTCTCTCCCCGTTTCCGTCACTTCGCCGTGCGCGACGATGAGGATCGTGTGCTTCACGTTGTCGAAGATGACCAGCCGGGAAGGGAAGAGGAAAAGCGCGTCAGGCGCCCCTTCGGCGGGGTGGGTGTCGGGGATCTTCTCGATGTGCCGGACGTAGTCATAGCCAATGAAGCCCACCGCTCCTCCCGAAAGCCTCGGCAGACCTGTCGCCTGCTGGTACCGGATCCCGGAGAGGATCCCCGCCAATTCCTTCAGGGGATCCCCGTCCAGCGCCCGAACGCTCTCGACCTCCCCCTTCCGGATCGCCACCCTGTTCCCGTCCGCGCGAACCCGAAGGTAAGGATCAAACCCGATGAAGGAGTACCTCGCCCACTTCTCGCCGCCTTCGACGCTCTCCAGGAGGAAGTGGTCGTCCGGGAACCTCGCCGAGATCTTCAGATAGGCGGAGACCGGAGTGTCGAGATCGGCGTGAAACTCCTGCCAGACGGGGATGACGGAGAACGTCCTTGCGTGGGATTGAAACTCCTCTTTCGTCGGACAGATCCTCATCCCTCTTCACCCCTGGATCATGTAGGCGTCGATCTTCATCTCGTCCTTGAGCCTCCGCACCGCTTTTTTCGCCGCCTCGATGTCGGGGAACGGCCCCACCAGCACGCGGTAATACTTCTCCCCGTTTTTCCTCGCCGCCTGGACCACCCGGACGGCATACCCCGCCTTGTCCAGCCGCTTCCGGTACGCTTCCGCCGTCCTCTTCTCCCGGAAAGCTCCTGCCTGCACGACGTATTTCCTGGCGCCGGAGGCACTCGCCGCCTCGCCTCCCGGTGAGGCGGTATTGTCCTTCTGCGCCGCCCGTACGAGAGGAACCGGCGTGGGTTCCTTTTTCGCCAGCGTTTCCTGGAACGTGAGCTTCTTCTCGACCTCGTTCACGGTGCTCTTTGCGTCCGGCGGCGGGACAATGGGAACCTTGACTGCTTCCTCCGAATAGGCGCCGAGGTCCTTCCGGATGTCGCTTGCGACCACGGGGGGCGCTCCCTGGCTCCCCGGGGAGGGTGCGTTCTTCCCCCCTTGGGCATCGGGGGCGGCAGAGCTCTTCTCGATGACTCTCCCGACCTGGAGCCCGATGACGAACACCGCGGCAAGGACGACGATTGCGCCGATCGCGAAAAAGGCGAACGGGTTTCTTTCCCCCTCCCCCCGCCGTTGCCCTTTTTTATTGTACAGGCTTTTCACATCCGCTCCGGTGCGGAAACTCCGATGAGTGAGAGACCGATGCCGACGACGGTCTTCACCGCCTTCGCCAGCGCCAGCCGCCCCTGGGTCCGTTCCGGCGTCTCCCCCAGAAACCGGTGGTTCTGGTAGAACGCGTGGAACTCCCTCGACAGTTCGAGCAGGTAGAAGGGGATCCGGTGGGGCTCCCGCAGGTGCGCCGCCTCCGACACGACGTCCGGGAAGCGCGCCACCTTTTTCATCAGGGCGAGTTCATCCGGCAGCGTGAGGGAGGAAAGGGAGGGGTGGTCGGACAACGGGGTTTGCCGTGCTGCCGCTTCCCGGAAGATGCTGCAGATCCTGGCATGGACATACTGGATGTAGTATACGGGGTTTTCGCTGGACTGCGTCTTGGCGAGGGTCAGATCGAAATCCAGGTGCGAGTGAAAACTCCGCAGGAGATAGAAAAACCTCGCCGCGTCCGGTCCCACTTCGTCCAGCACTTCCCGGAGCGTCGTGAATTCGCCGGAACGGGTCGACATCTGGATGGCTTTCCCCTCCCGGAGAAGGGTCACGAACTGGACCAGCAGGATCTCCAGGCGCAGTTCGTCCTCGCCCAGTCCCCGCATCGCCGCCATCAGCCTCGGTGCGTACCCGTGGTGATCCGCCCCCCAGAGGTCGATCACGCGCGCGTATCCCTTCAGAAACTTGTGCCGGTGGTACGCAATATCGGCGGCAAAATAGGTCGTCCTCCCGTCCGCCCGGACGAGAACGCGGTCCTTCTCGTCTCCGTGTGCCTCGCTCTTGAAAAAAACGGCTCCCTCGGACTCGTAGAGGAGCCCCCGGCTCCGCAGTTTCTCGATGGCGCCCATCACCTCGCCGGCCCGGTGGAGGGTTTCCTCGCGGAACCATCGATCGAAGCGCACCCGGAAGTCTTCCAGGTCCTTCCGGATGCCGTTGAGGATCCGTTCGCAAGCAACCTTGCGAAACACGGGCAGCGCCAGCGTAGGGGGGGTCGCCTTGTAGCGGTCGCCCACCTCCCCGTGGAATTCGCGCGCAAGCTCGACCAGGTAATCCCCGCGATACCCGTCCTCCGGGAGCTGCGCGTCCACACCGCACTCCTGGAGATATCTCGAGTAGAGCGACAGGCCCAGGTTGTCCATCTGGTTGCCGACGTCGTTCACGTAATACTCGGTGGCGACTTCGTACCCTTCGAAGGACAGGATCCGCGCGAGCGCATCCCCAACCGCTGCTCCCCTGCCATGCCCGACGTGGAGAGGGCCGGTTGGATTGGCCGACACGAATTCGATCAGCACCTTCTGCCCTTTTCCCTGGTCGGAAGAACCGAACCGGTCCCCCTTGCGGAGGGAAATCGCAACGACCTCCCTCCAAGCATCGTTGGACAGCACGATATTAATGAATCCCGGGCCGGCGACCGAGAGCGAGGCGATCCAGCCCCTGTCGTCTTCCCGGCGGATCGCCTCCGTCAGTTCTCCCGCAACTTCCCGCGGCTTTTTCCCAAGGGGCCGGGCCAGTTGCATGGCGGCGTTCGTCGAGAAATCCCCGTGTTCCTCCTGTCGGGGTATCTCCACGGAAACGGAGACTTCCAAAACCACCCCCCATTCCGCCAATTTCCGTTTTATTCCGGCAAGAAGAAGGGATTCCGTGACCTTACGAACGTCCACGCGGCTCCTCGAAATCGCGGAAAAGGCAAGAAAGTAAATACTTTATAATTCAACAGGGGGGAAGTCAACAACGACGACCCGGTAATTCCCGGCGGAACGGCCGCCGCTACCTGAAGCACACCTCGGAAACCTGCAGCCCCTTCGGCGTTGCGAGCGCTTCGAACTCCACTTCCTGCCCTTCCCCCGGCGTTCTGTACCCCTCCATCCGGATCGGAGAATACTGTACGAAAACATCCCGGTCTCCGGTTTGCTCAATGAACCTGTATTCCTTCGTTTCGTTGAACCACTTCACTTTGCCGATACGCTTCATCGCAAGACCCCCATCAAAGATGTGAGAATGAGGGTTCACAAGGTGTCGCAGACTGTCAATAAGCCCTTGCTTTTAAAGAACATGAATTAAATTACTGTTTTCTATACACCGTCGTCCTGTCCCTTCCGTCCCGCTTGGAACTGTAGAGGGCAACATCGGCGTGCAGGAGCAGTTCCTCGCCGGTCTTTCCGTGCTCGGGATAACAGGCGATCCCCAGCGAGGCGGTGACAACTAACTCCCGCTCGTTGAAGACAAACCATGTTTGCCGGATCATCAGCCGCAAACGTTCGGCCACTTGGCGCGCATGGGTCTGGTCCGTGCTGTGGAGGTAGATGGCGAATTCTTCCCCCCCGTAACGCCCGGCCATATCGACCTTTCTGACGGTTTTCCGGATGACGTTGGAAACCTTTCTCAAGACCTCGTCTCCTGCCGGGTGGCCATGCGTATCGTTGATGTTCTTGAAGTGATCGAGGTCGAGCATGATGACGGCGCAGGGGTATCGACCGTCCAGTCGGGCGAGAACGTTCTCCAGACGCTCGCAAAATGTCTTCCGGTTCAGAAGCCCCGTAAGTCCGTCGTTCCTGGCCTCTTTCACCAGATTTTCCAGGCGAAGCGTGTGCGAGATCCCCATCCGCATGATGGCAAGGATGTCCTTTGCCGCCTGGACGTCCTGCCCCTCGAAGTTGCGCCCTTCACCGGATTCGCAGACGAGGACGCCGCGAAACCCGCTGGTATCGGGCACGGGGACAAGGAGAAACCCTCCCCCGGGTGGACCGGTCCAGCTCGCCGGGAGCACGGGGAACCGTCCGCCGTCCGCCTGCCCGCCGGAGAAGATCCGGTGAACGCCCTGCCGGAGCACCCACTCGACATACGTCCCTTCCAGGGAAACCAACTCTTCCCGGTCCCCTGACGCTTTCCCCGCCGACTCCCACGCGATTCGCCCGCGCTTCCCCCCCTTTTTCGCCTCTATGAGGATGGCTCTGGCGATATCGAGATGCTGCCGAACCTGTTCCGCCGTGGCCCGGTAGACCTCCCGCCGCGGGGAAACGGTCTCGCCCCTTTCGCCGCTCGCCCGCTCCGAAACTTCGGCGATCCTCCGGATCAGCCGGTGAAATCCCTCCTGTCTCGCCAGGTACAGGTGTGCCCGGTACCGCTGTTTCGCCCACGCAAGCTCCCTCGCCGCCAGGAACGCCGCCGTCTCCAGCGCCTGCCCGATGGGCTCGCTCCACTTTCCCTCCGCGAATCGAAGGGCGAGGATCGCCCCCTCGACATTTCCCTCGATGCTCACCGGCGCCGCGGCGACGCCCGTGGGGCGGCCTTCCCTTCCGCTCTCCTTGCCGATGGCCCAATTCCCGAAATCTTCCCCCTCAAAAAGGAACGTACGGCGGAACAGCATCGCTTCGCGCACGGGCATGTAGTCGTCCGGAATCGCCAGGTCCACGCCGCCGGAATCTCCTCCGCGGCACGCAGAGGCGCCTGCCCGGAATGCCCGACCCTGCCCAGGGGAAGGGGAGATATACAGGATGCGGTCGGCTCCCGTGATGGGGAGAATCCCCTCGAGGATACGCCGGATTCCATCCATGAGATCATCCCGGGAGCGCAGCAATCCCAACCGCTCGACCTCCTCGGGAAAATCCCGCTCCGTCGCCGCTGCAGGGTTTTCCCAGGGGAACACGAGCATCCGGCTTTCGTTGATCGCTTCCTGAACCATGTCCCTGCCGGACCCGGAATCCCGAAATTTGTCCCGTATCACCCGTCCCGCAAGAATGCCAAGCCCTCCCAATCCGCCGATCGACGCCAGGAAGCCTTCGGCCGGCCATCGACCTTCGGGGGAAAAAAGAAACCACGTGAACGCCGCTGCGGCATAGACCGCCGCCGGGAAGGCGGGGAGAAGGAAGGCGATGGACGGAAACAGAATGGCCGGCACAAGGCGGGATTCCGCCACTATCGGATAAAGGGAGTGGAGTTCCATGAGGCCAGCGGCTCCCCACGCCAGCGTGGAGGGAACGTCCATCAGTCGATCCCGTCGCCGGGAGGTGAGGAGATCCCGGAACAACAGGAAGGCGAGGACGCCGAATGCGGTGGCCGCCCATGGAGCGGACCAGCCGGTCCAGCCTCCCCCGCGCCGGAAATTCAGGAACAGCAGGAGATGGACGAGCGAAAGGGCGGGAACGGAATACCTACGGACGACCCGATCCTTTCCTTGCAGGAGGGGAAACGGGTACATCCTTTTTCCGGTCGAGGACGATGACATTCTCCTTCTCGCCGATCAAGCCGAGTTCCTTTCGGGCGATTTCCTCGATATAGGAGGGGTTGGTCCTCAACTTCTCAACCTCCTCCTGGAGCCGCCGATTCTCGACGCGCAGTTTTACGTTCTCCTCGAGGACTTGCTTGTGAGTTCGGTAAAGCTTCCAGGTGCCAATGATCCCCATTTCCCGGAAGAGGGAGAAGAGAAGGAGCAGAACGGCGATTCCGCCCGCGACCAGCAGGGGAAGCTTCGGTTTCCATCGGGATCCCGGCTCCAATCCCATCCCGTCATCTTCCTCCCAACAGGTTTCGCGCCAACTTCCAGAGCGAGCGGGGAGCAAACGCATCCCGGGCGATTTCCCGATAGGGAGCGTCTCCCGCGAACACGGCCCAGAGGATGCGAGCCTGGGTGAATCTCGCCTCGGCCGACTCCCGATTCACCGACCGGAGATAGGCATCCGAGAGACGCCCTTTCCGAAGCACGCTCTCGTAGATTCCGAACAACGCTCTTCCCCAGACATTATCATAACGGAACAACCGGAGGCAGGGACGATAGAAATGATCCCGGAGAGCCGGTTCGGATATTCCCTCGGCGGTAATCGCCCTTGCCAGAATGCCCGCGGTGTCGTGGGAAGATTCGATGCCGTTTTTCAGATGGCGCGAGATGAATGCATCCCCGATGATCGCCATCCGGTCGGAAAACGGACGTTCGGCGACGCCGATGGGCAATTGGGGATGGCAGTGACAAAGGACCTTCGCGCCCGAAGGGAGGAGGGACGCCAGCGCGTGATTCCGCGACCTCTCGGCTTCGAGGTCCGCGATCTTCACGTGCTCCCCGATCCCGGTAAGCGTCAGAAAATTGTCTTTTGGCGTGATCGCCAGAAAGCGGATGGCCTTGCCCCACGCGGGAATAATGTGAATCCGGTTCCTGAGCCGCTGCTCGATGAATTCATTGCCGGCCGGAATCTCGGTCTGAACCGTGTGCCAGGTCTTCGGAGGGCGGTAATCGAAGGGGAGCTTCCACGACAAAGAGGTATTGACCCCGAACGCCCCCACGAGAAAATCGAAATTCCGCTTCGCCCCTCCGGGGAACGCGAGACGATACCCCGTGTGCGTCTTCTCGATGCTTTCAACGCGCTCGTGGAGAAACTCCGCGCCACGGGCGATCGCCGCGTCCAGCAGGAACTGATCGAAACTCTTCGTTTCCTCCTTGGAGAACACCGGTCCGCCTCCGCGGAAGACGGTGTAGATCTCTCTCCGCTCCGGATGCCGGACCGTGACCGACACGTCCCTGCCGTGGATTTCGTATCCGTCGGCGATCCGGCGGATCACGCGAGCATCGAGAGACAGCGAAAAGTCGCCGATCTTCCTCACCATGGCGGGCCCGATCGCCCCGGCGCACATGTTGCAGCCCGACGGGCCGGAGTGGGAAAACGTCTTGCGGTCGATCAGGGTGACACTCGCCGTTCGGCCTTTCGCACGGAGAAGGGACAAGAGGTGGAGGGCAAAGAAGGTTCCCGCGGGGCCGGCGCCGATGACGCCGACGGAGGCCTGATCCGGGAGGGTTGTCTTAGAGGATTCCATCTAAAACGTCACGCCGATCGCACCTGTGGAACTTCCGGAGCTTCCCCCCCCGCCCCCGCCTCCCGCGCCTGCCGCGACGCCGATTGCGACCGCCCCGATCAACAGCCAGACCCACCACCGCTGAATCCACGGGGACTCCGCATCCTTCGGGGATCCCTTCGCTGCGGGCCATCCCGCGTTCCTGAGTAATTTCGCCGTCCTGTCGGCAGCTTCCGCCGCCCCTTCGTCCCCCGCAGGCCACTCGAATTGTCCCAGGAACACCGGGTCCGAATTCCCCTTCCCCGATGTAAATACGCGGACGACGGGCTGCCCTTCCCGCTCTCCCAGGACCATAAGGGCTACCCGCAAGGCTCCCGCACCTGCCGCCAGCTCGGCGATCAGCGCGCCGCCCCCCTTTCCTTCCGGCGACGCCGTCAACAATTCGCCCAAGGTTGCAACGCGGTCGCGGACAAGAACGCTCTGGATGTCCGCGGAATCCCCGGGAAGCCACTGTCCCGCCTTCTCCACGTCCAGATAGCCCGCAAGCGAAAGGCGGACTCGCACCGGCCTGGAGGAGGAAACCTTGACCCGTCCGGGGGTCGTGCCCACCGGTTTCCCGTCGAGGAATACGGAAGCGCCCGGGGGGATGGACTGCACCAGCAGATCCGCTTCGGGAGGGGGCCGCTCCCCCGCCCGTGTCCAGGCGTCGCGAAACGTCGGCGAGAACAGGCCCGGGTCCGGCGAAAAGTCGGGTCGCAGGACCCTGGCACGGGCAAACATCTCCTCCGCTTTGCCGCGGTCCCCCTCCCAGAGATGAAGCAGGCCCCGTCTCAGGAAGATCTCGGCGAAGAACGGGCGGGTCGCATCGCCTAATCGAAACTTCCTCGCCTCTCCTTCCGCATCCAGGAGGAGGACAGCGGCCTTCCGGGTTTCCATCCGGTCCATGCTCCGAAGAACCTCCGCCATTTTTCCGGAGATTCGCTCGAGCGAGGCGTCATCGGCCTCGGGAAAGAGGTCCTTCTGGTCCGTGAGACCCTGCGCTGCGGCAGGGGGCGCCACCCACCGGACGCCCAGATCCCGCTGCAAGAGTGAAGGGATCGTCGCCAGCAGCAAACGCGCGGAAGCTTCGGGGACGGAGGGCGCGATATATTTCAGCAGGAGGCAAGGCTCGACGGGAGACTCCGTCGCCGCCAGCGCCAGCGCTCCCCCTGATCCTTCCGTTGTCAGGGCGAGACAAAGGAGAAGGGCAAGCGCCCTACGCGCGCTTGACGTAGATCTCATCCGTGATATCCCGGTCCACCGCGATGGTGGTCTCGCCGATCTGCAGGACGTAGGAGGGGTTCCGCTGGAGAAGGCACAGGCGGCTCCCCGGAACGATCCCGAGGGAACTCAGCTTCTCCAGTCTCTTCCTGGACTTCGGCGTGATGAAAACGATGCGGACGGAGTCTCCCAGTACCGCTTCGGAAAGGCGCGTGACCAGCGGCTGGATCTCCGTCCGGATGCGATCGCAGCAATCTCCGCGAGGGATCGTCCTCCCGTGGGGGCAGACGGGAGGATGCCCGAGGAAGGTGCAGACGCTGTCCGTGACGGGCGTGGTCAGGATGTGCTCGAACTTGCAGGCGCTGCTCTCCATCTGGTTGGAGTCGAGTTCGAACAGATTCCGAAGCAGGACCTCCGCAAGTCGATGACGCCGAATGATCCCGCGCGCCCGTTCCTCGCCCGTGAGCGTCAGATGCAGCTCGTCGCCCGATGTCTCCACCAGGCCGTCCGTCACGAGCTCTCCCAAGAGCACTTCGGGTCGATCCTCTTCCGATTTTTCCATCAAACGCATCCGGGTAAGGCATCCCTCTTCCCGCAGCGTCCAGATCAGCTCCAGGGTTTCATCCTGCCCGAATTCGGTCATCGACGGGCTCCTCTCGAAAACAGCGATTTGAAAAAGTTCACGACCTTGGACTCCGGAACGGGAAACGAATAATGGCACCGGGGGCAACAGAGGAGTGAACAGCTCTTCCCCAACGGGCAGCCGGTCCTGCACCCCTTGTCGTCCGAGTCCATCTCATATTGGCAAAGTGGGCAGCGTATTTTCAAGGGTCCTCTTGCGTCAGAAGGTAATTCCCATTTTCCGGGCGGCCAGGTTCACGAGCGCGCCGACCAGGATCGCGAACGGAAAGATGAACAGCGCCATTCCGGCGGCCACTTTGGATCCCTGTTCCTTGACGATGACGAGGAAATTCGCCAGACAGGGAATGAACAGGGTGATCGTGACGAGGCTCACCACGACCTGGAGATTCGTGAGAAGGCCGGCCCGTGCCATGTCGAACAGCCCCGCCGCGCCGTAATCCCGACGCAGGAACCCGATCAGAAAAGCTTCGGAGGTTTTCGGCGGCAGGTCCAGCAGCCCGACGACCAGCGGTTCCGACGCCTTCTGCAGCCACAGGAGCCACCCCATCCGGTCGGCCGCGAAAAGGAAGAACGTCCCGAGGAGAAAGAGCGGGACGGCTTCGCGGAGATACCACTCGATCCGCGCCATCGTCTTTACGGAGAGGTTTCCGATCCGGGGAAGGCGGATGGGCGGTATCTCCAGGATGAAATCGGAGGACTCCCCGGGGATCACCTTGGAGGCGAGGTAACCGACCGCAAGGATGATGCCGACGAGGATCAGCAGCCACGTCACGGTAGCCGCCAGTCCCACGTTGCCCAGCATCCCCAGGATTACGCCGAGTTGCGCGGAGCAGGGAATTCCCAGGGCGAGCAGCAGCGTTACGATGATGCGCTCCTTCCGGGTCTCCAGGATCCGTGTCGTCAAGGTAGCCATGGTGTCGCAGCCCAGCCCCAGGATCATCGGCAGCACCGCCTTCCCGTTGCACCCGATCTTCTTGAAGATCCGGTCGACCATCACTGCCAGCCGGGGAAGGTATCCGGAATCCTCGAGGATCCCGAAACCGAGGAAGAAGGTGCCCACGATCGGCAGCACGATGGCGACGGCATAGGACAGCGCCATCGAGATCATCCCGTACGGGCCGACCAGGAACTCCCGGATAATAGGCCACGGGATCGTGCGCTCCACGACCCAGGCGGTCGCCGGGAGGATCCCCTTTCCAAACACGTTGGCCTCGAGGAAGTCCACGAGGAACTTCGCCCCGAAGACGCCGACGAACTCGTACGCCAAAAAAAGGACGGCGAGGAGGATCGGCACTCCATAGAAAGGATCCATCGCGTACCGCCCGAATGCATGGGACCAATCGGTCCTCCGGGCGTCAGTGGATTCCTCTCCCATCCCGTCCAGGAGGGAATCGATCCACTGGAGGCGGATCTGGTTGACGCGGTAGGCGATGTCCTCACCAACCTCCTCCACCAGTCGGTTGCGGACTCCGTTCATCTCCCGTATCCGTTCGCCGCGGAGGTTCTCCGCGAGCCAGGGGGTGAGGGAATCGTCTCCGCACAGCAGCATGAGGGCGAGAGCGCGCTTCCCAACGAGAACGGATGGAGGAAGGAGCGTCTCCATGTGGGCGATGGCGGATTCGATCCGGTCCCCGTAGGAGACCTCGACGCGGGCCGGCGTGGAATGCTCGACCAGCCCCAGGAGCCGGTCGATCCCCTTCTTTCGCACCGCGACCGTGGGAATCGCCGGGACGCCGATCCGGACTTCCAGCTCCTCCAATCTCGGCATGACGCCGCGGTCCCGGGCTTCGTCGGCCATGTTCACTGCAAGCACGAGAGGAACGGCCATCTCCGCGAGCTGCAGGGTGATCATAAGGGAACGCCGCATGTTCTTGGCGTCGCAGACCTGGATGACCCGGGCCCCGGGCTCGGAAATCAGGATGTCGCGCGTCACCCGCTCGTCCTCGGACATGGGAAGAAGCGAGTTGACGCCCGGCGTGTCGATGACCTCGACGGTGCTGCCCCGCGCCGAAGCTTTTCCCCGCGTGACCTCGACCGTCGTCCCCGGGTAATTGGAGACGGTCACATACCGTCCCGTCAGGTACCCGAAAACGACGCTCTTCCCCACATTGGGGTTCCCCACGAGGATGACCTTGTCGGGCATCCGCGCGGCGGTCGCCGCAACGTCGTGGAGCTTCATTCGCCCGACTCCCTCCCTTCCTGGGGGAGGCACCGGGGGCAATATCCGTAGATGGCGAGCCGGTGCATCGTGGGAGAAAAACCATGCTGCCTGGCCACTTCTTCCTGGAGGGACTCGATCCGCGGCTCCTCGAATTCCGACACCTTCCCGCACTCCGTGCAGACAAAGTGGTCATGGTGAGACGTCAGGCTGGTCTCGTAACGCTTCGCTCCTTCGCCGAAATCGAGTTCCTTGGCATACCCGAGCCTCGCGAGGAGCTTGAGCGTCCGGTAGATCGTGGCCGGGCCGATGTCCCGGTTCCGGGCGCGGACTTTTCTGGCCAGTTCCTCGACAGTCAGATGCCTCCCGGACCGGAAGAAGATTTCCATGATCAGAGCGCGGCTCTTGCTTCTCTTTCCGCCCGCAGCCACAATCTCCTTATCGATACGCCGTAAAAGACGTTCCAAGGGAAGGGATGGACTCCATATTGAATATGATTTTCATTTTCATTATAGGGACGCATTCCCCGAGCGTCAAGCGGAATCTGTCCATCGTGGGCTTGACTTGACGGATGAAAACTGCGGGGTTACCTTTCATAAAACGATGAATTTTATCTATCTATCCCCCCATTTTCCCCCAAATTATTACCTCTTCTGCGTCCACCTTCGCCGCCTCGGCGCCAACGTGCTGGGGCTTGCGGATCCGCCGCACGACTCGCTGCGCCCCGAGTTGAGAGAGGCCCTGTGCGATTACTACCGGGTGGACGACCTGCACAATTACGACCAGCTCCTCCGGGGCTGCGGCTACTTCACCCAGAGGCACGGGAAACTCGACCGGATCGACTCGCACAACGAGTACTGGCTGGAGACGGAGGCCCGTCTCCGCACGGATTTCAACCTGTTCGGGATCCGGAGGGAGGACATCGCCTCCGTCAAATCGAAATCCCGGATGAAAGCCATGTTCCGAAGCGCGGGGGTCGCGGTCGCACGCGGCGTCATCGCGCGCACCGTGGAAGAAGGAAAACGGTTCGCGAGGGAGACGGGCTACCCCATCGTCGCCAAGCCCGACGTCGGCGTCGGCGCCATCGCGACCTACAAGGTAACGTGCGAAGCGGAGCTCGAGCGTTTCTTCTCACGGAAACCGCCGACGGACTACCTCCTGGAGGAGTTCATCGACGGGCGGATCTACTCCTTCGACGGTCTCACGGACAAGGACGGCAACCTGGTGTTCTACGCTGCCCACGCTTACAGTCAGGGGGTCATGGAAGCGGTCAACAACGACGAGCATCTCTACTACTACTCCCTCAGGAAGATCCCCGCGGACCTGGAGGCGGCCGGCCGGTGCGTGCTGAAGGCGTTCGGCGTGCGGGAGCGTTTCTTCCACTTCGAATTCTTCCGGACAAACCGGGATGCGCGCATCGTCGCCCTGGAGGTCAACCTGCGTCCCCCGGGAGGTTTGACCACGGACATGTTCAACTACGCGAACGACATCGATATCTACCACCAGTGGGCAAGCGTCGTGGTGCGCAACGAATTTACCGCTACCGCCAGCCGCCCCTACCATTGCGGCTATATCGGCAGGAAACGCGGGAAAAGCTACACACGCAGCCACGGGGATATCCTTGCCGCGTTCGGACATTGCATCGTGCATTACGAGGAGATCCACTCCGTTTTCCGGGCCGCAATCGGAGATTGCGGTTACCTTGCGCGCTCCGCGAGCCTGGAGGAAATTCTTGAGGTTGCCCGTTTCATCCACGAGACGAAGTGAGACGAATCCCGCAGGAACCCGCATGAACGTCGAATACCACAAATGGTGGAGCAGGAACCTGGGCCAGGATATGGAGCTGAAGGTGTACGGCCATGGCGGTAAACCGGTCCTCGCGTTCCCCTCGGCCGGAGGGCGCTTCTACGAATACGAGGACTTCGGCATGGTGGAAGCCTGCAGGCCCTTCGTGGAGGCGGGGAAGATCTTCCTGGTCGCCGTGGATAGCTTGGATCGCCAATCCTGGCTCAACTTCGAGGCCCATCCGGCGGATCGGGCCCGCCGGCACAATGAATACGACCGCTACATCGTGGAAGAAGTCGTCCCGTTCGTCCGTGACCGCGGGCACCGCAAGCGGTTCCTTTCAACGGGGTGCAGCATGGGGGGATACCATTCGGCGAATTTCTTTTTCCGCCACCCCGATCTCTTCGACGCCCTGATCGCCTTGAGCGGCGTCTACCAGCTCCGCCGGTTTGTCGGCGACTACATGGACGACAACATCTATTTCAATACGCCCCTCGCCTATCTCCCGGGGCTGGCCGACCCCTGGTATCTGGACCGATACCGGAACAGCAGGATCGTCGTGTGCGCAGGACAAGGGGCGTGGGAAGACGAGATGCTTGCGGACACGCTCGCCCTCAAGCAAATTCTTGACGAAAAACAGATCTGGTGCTGGGTGGACATCTGGGGACACGACGTGAACCACGACTGGCCGTGGTGGCGACGGCAGATGCCGTACTTCCTCCACCGCCTCGGCTTCTGACCCCTGCCGCCTTACGGGTTTTCCGCTTCCGGCTTTTTCTTCTTCGACGCCTTCCTGCGAGGGGATTCCTCCCCTTCGGGTTTCCCGGGCGATGCCTTTGCGGCTTTCTTCTTCCCGGCCGCAGCCTTTACGGCTTTTCCTTTCGCCGCCGCCTTCTCTTTCCCCAAAACCGGTTTCTTTTTCCTTCCCTTCCGCGCCCCCGCCTTCTTCTCCTCGACGGGGAGATACTCCAGAAGGGCCATCTCCGCGCCGTCTCCGCTGCGGAAGCCGGTGCGGACGATTCGCGTGTAACCGCCCGCGCGATCCGAGAAACGCCCTGCCAGGCCGGAGAACAGTTTCTCCGTGTTCTCCTTGTCGCTCAGCAGGGAAAATACGTGCCTTCTCGCGTGTGTCGTGTTCCTCTTCCCGAGAGTGATCAGCCGGTCCGCGATGCGCCGGAGCTCCTTCGCCCGCGCGACGGTGGTCTCGATCCGCTCCGAGTGGATCAGGGAATTCATGAGGTTCCGCAACATCGCTTTCCGATGGGAGGGATTCCGGCCCAGTTTCCTGTGATCGATCGCGTGACGCATGGTGCTTCCTCGTGTCGTGGAGTGTTTTAGTCTTCTTCCCTCGGCGGACTGAACTTCTCCGGCGCAAAGCTTTCCACCTTCATCCCCAGGGAGAGCCCCATTCCGTGCAGCACTTCCTTGATCTCGTTCAGGCTCTTCTTCCCGAAGTTCTTCGTCTTGAGCATCTCCTGCTCGCTCCGCTGCACAAGCTCGCCGATGTACTTGATGTCGGCATTCTTCAGACAGTTGTAGGCGCGGACGGAAAGCTCCAGCTCCTCCACCGGCTTATAGAGATTCTCGTTGATGGCCCCCGCTTCCAGGTGCGCGGGCTCGTCCGGCATTTCGGCCTCTTCGTCGAAGTTGATGAACACGGTCGCCTGGTCCTTCAGAATCTTCGCCGCATAGGCGACCGCATCCGCCGGCAGGACGGATCCGTCGGTCCACACTTCCAGGAGGAGGCGGTCGTAGTCCGTCTGCTGACCGACGCGCGCGTTCGTCACGGTGAAATTGACCTTCCGGATGGGGGAAAAGATGGCGTCGATGGGGATGGTCCCGATCGGCGCGTTTTCCTCGAGGTTCCGCTCCGCGGGAACGTACCCCTTCCCCATCCGCACGGAGATCTCCATCTTGAGCGTCGCGTTCTCCGACAGCTCCGCGATATGGCGGTCCTTGTTCAGAATTTCGACCATCGGATCGGCCTGCATATCCGACGCTTTGACCCGCTTGGGGCCCTTCGCCCCCAAGGTGATCGTGCGGGGCTCGGGCGAGTGCATCCGAAGACGGATCTCCTTCAGGTTGAGAACGATGTCGGTGACGTCCTCCACCACTCCCACGATTGTGGAGAACTCGTGCTGGACCCCCTCGATGCGGACCGATGTAATCGCCGCTCCCTGGAGGGAGGAGAGGAGGATCCTGCGGAGAGCGTTCCCCAGGGTGGTTCCGTATCCCCTTTCCAGTGGCTCCGCCACGAATTTTCCGTACTCGGCGGTCGCCGAATCGGTCTGAATCTCGATGCGGCGCGGCTTGATCAATTGCTTCCAGTTCCGCTGGAACATGCTTCCCCCTTCTTCCGTCCGGAAGGTTTTACTTCGAGTAAAGTTCGACGATCAACTGTTCCTGGATCGGTTCCCTGATCTCCGCCCGGCTGGGGAGCGCCTTGACCGAACCGCGGAAGTTCTCCCGGTCCAGCTCCAGCCAGGGCGGGATCCCCTTGCGGACCACCGCATCCAGCGACTCGTTGACGGAAGGGTTCTTGCGGCTCTTTTCCAGGAGCTCGATCCCGTCCCCGGGGCGGACGAGGAAGGACGGAATATTCACCTTGCGCCCCCCCACCAGGAAATGGCCGTGCCGGACCATCTGGCGGCTCTCCCTCCGGGTCACCGCGAACCCGAGCTTGTAGACGACGTTGTCCAGACGGCGCTCCAGAAGGATCAGCAGATTATCGCCGGTCTTGCCCTTCATCCGATCCGCTTTTTCGAAAACATTCCGGAACTGCTTTTCCAGGAGCCCGTAGATCCGCTTGGCCTTCTGCTTCTCCCGCAGCTGAACGCCATAATCGCTGTGCTTGGGACGTCGTTGACCGTGCTGGCCGGGGGGATATCCCCTCCGCTTGATGGCGCACTTGTCGGTGAAGCAACGGTCTCCTTTCAGGTAGAGTTCGATACCCTCTCTCCGGCAGAGCCGGCATACCGCCTCGCGATACCTGGCCAAATCCTGTCCTCCTCTTTCTCTGTTCCGCCCTGGTTCACACGCGGCGCCGCTTCGGCGGGCGGCATCCGTTGTGCGGGATCGGCGTCACGTCCCGGATATAGTTGATCTTCAGGCCGGCCGCCTGGAGGGTCCGCAACGCGGCTTCCCTTCCGGAACCGGGCCCCTTGATGTGGACGGAGACGGTGTTGACGCCGTACTCCATCGCCTTCTTGGCCACTTCCTCCGCAGCGACCGTCGCGGCAAAGGGGGTGCTTTTCCTCGACCCCTTGAATCCCTTCGACCCCGAGCTGCACCACGCGAGGGTGTTCCCGTCCGGGTCCGTGATCGTGATGATCGTGTTGTTGAAGGTCGCCTTGATGTGGGCCACGCCCACCGGAACGCTTTTCCGGACCTTCCTCTTCCCTTTTCTCTTCGGGATTGCCATCGTTCCTCCGGATTCCCGCGTCACCACGGGAAAAAGTTCCCTTGCTTATTTCTTGGGGGCTTCCTTCTTCCTGGCTACCGCGCCCTTGCGCGGTCCCTTCCGTGTCCGGGCGTTCGTGTGGGTCCGCTGCCCGCGGGCCGGCAGGCCCTTGCGGTGCCGCAGCCCCCGGTAGGTGCCCAGATCCATGAGCCGCTTGATGTTCATCGACACTTCCTTTCGCAGGTCCCCTTCCACCCGGAAATTCGCGTCGATGACGTCGCGGATCCGGGCAACCTGGTCCTCCGTCAGGGTGTTCGTCCTCGTGTCGGGGGACACCCGCGCTTCCTCCAGGATCTTCATCGAGGTCGTCGGGCCGATGCCGTAGATGTAGGTCAGCGCGGCCACGATCTTCTTGCTCTTCGGAATGTCGACTCCTGCTATGCGTGCCAACTTCTCCTCCTCACGTTCGTGGACGGCGCCCCGCGGCTATCCCTGGCGCTGTTTGTGTTTTGGATTCTCGCAAATAATGCGGACGACGCCTTTCCTTCGCACCACCTTGCACTTTGCGCACATCTTTCGCACCGACGGCCTGACCTTCATCGCTCGCCCCTTCTACTTGGATCGATAAACGATCCTTCCGCGCGTCAGGTCGTACGGCGTCAGCTGCACCGTCACCCGGTCGCCGGGCAGGATCTTGATGAAGTGCATCCGCATCTTGCCCGAGATGTGCGCGAGCACCTTCATCTTGTTGTCCAGCTCAACCCGAAACATGGCGTTCGGAAGCGGTTCGATGACCGTTCCCTCGACTTCAATGGCTTCTTCCTTCGCCATCTTCTCCTTTGCTCCGCTCCCGCGTTTTCAGGGGAGGCTCAGGATTTTACCGCCCTCTTCCGTCACCGCGACCATGTGCTCGAAATGCGCCGACCGCTTGCGGTCCCGGGTGACCACCGTCCAGCCGTCCGGGAGAACCTCGACCTCGTATCCCCCCTCGTTCACCATGGGCTCGATCGCCAGGACCATTCCGGAGGTGAGCCGGGGGCCCGTCCCGCGAACGCCGAAGTTGGGAACCTGGGGCTCCTCGTGAAGCATTCGGCCGATCCCGTGGCCCACGAAATCCCGCACGACGGAGAAACCCGCGCCTTCCGCCGTTTCCTGGACGGCAGCCGAAATGTCGCCGACGCGGTTCCCCGGGTGGGAGGCCTCGATCGCCCTCTCGAGCGCCACCTCCGTCGCTCGCATCAACTTCATGGAGGTTTCAGGGATGCTCCCGACGGCGTAGGTTCTCGCTGCATCGCCACAGTAGACGTCCCGCACGACCCCGAAATCGATGCTCACGATGTCCCCCTCGCGCAGGATCCTCTTCCTGGAAGGGATCCCGTGGACGACCTCCTCGTTGATGGAGGTGCACAGGATCGCGGGGTATCCCAGATATCCCTTGAAGGCCCCCTTGACACCGTGCCGCTGCACGAACTCCTCTGCGAACTCCTCGAGGGCGAACGTCGTGCTCCCCGGCCGGATCATCGATTTCACTTCTTCAAAGAACTGTCCCACGATGGCGCCCGCGCGCCGCATCGCCTCGATCTCCTGAGGCGATTTGATGATGATCATGGCACCTGGAGGATCTTCGCGATGCTCGCGTAGATCGCGTCGATGTCCCCGGTGGCCCGGACGGAACGGATCTTGCCGCTTCCCTTGTAGTACTGGAGCAGCGGCTCGGTCATCTTCTTGTAGTTCACGAGCCTCGACAGGATCGTCTCTTCCTTGTCGTCATCTCGCTGAATGAGGGCCGTCCCGCACTTGTCGCACTTCCCCTCGGCCTTCGGCGGGTTGAACTTTATATGATACATGGCCCCGCATCCCGTGCAGGTCCTGCGTCCGCACAGCCGCTCCATCAGCTCCTTCTCGTCGACCTCGAGGGAGAGGACCACGCGGATCTCCTTTTTCAGGTCCTTCGTCGCGAGTTCGAGGGCTTCGGCCTGCGGGATCGTCCGTGGAAAACCGTCGAGGATGAACCCGTTCCTGCAGTCTTGCGCCTGCAGCCGGTCCTTCACGATCCCGATGACCACCTTGTCCGGGACGAGGCCGCCCTGGTCCATGTACGTCTTGGCCTGCCGTCCCATCTCCGTCCCGTTCTTCACGGCTTCGCGCAGCATATCGCCCGTGGAAATCTGCGGGATCGAGAACTGCGCGGAGATCCTTTTCGCCTGAGTTCCCTTTCCTGCGCCCGGAGGCCCCAGCAGGATGATTCCCAGCATCGGCTTAGCTCCTCCTCCCTTTGATTTGGCCCTTCTTGAGGAATCCCTCATAGTGACGGGTGATCAGGTGGGATTCGATCTGCTGAATCGTGTCCATGGCCACCCCCACTACGATCAACAGCCCCGTCCCGCCGAAGTAGAACGGAACGTTGAAACGCGAGATGAGAATGCTCGGAAGCACGCAGATGACCGCCACGTAGAGGGCCCCGCCCAGCGTGATGCGCGTCAGGATCCGGTCGATGTACTCGGCGGTCTTCTTCCCGGGCCGGATCCCGGGGACGAACCCCCCGTATTTCTTCATGTTGTCGGCGACGTCGACGGGGTTGAAGGTGACGGCAGTGTAGAAATAGCAGAAAAAAATGATGAAGGCGACGTAAAGGCTCTCGTATGCCCAGCTGCCGGGCGTCAGCGCCTGGGAAATCGACTGGGTGACGGGATGGTTGATGAAATTGGCCAGGGTCGCCGGGAAAAGAAGAATCGACGACGCGAAGATCGGCGGAATGACCCCTGCCGTGTTCACCTTCAGCGGCAGGTGCGTGCTCTGGCCGCCGTAAACCTTCCGGCCGACAATCCTGCGCGCATATTGCACTGGGATTCTCCGGTGGGCCCGCTCGAAGTAGATGATGAGCCCGACAACCGCCACCATAAGAGCGAGGATGAGGAGCCCGATGAAGAATGGCATTTCGCCCGTGCGGATCAGCGTCATGGTCCGGACGAGCCCGCTGGGGAACCTCGCGACGATGCCGGCGAAGATGATGAGGGAGATGCCGTTCCCGATCCCCCGCTCGGTGATCTGCTCGCCGAGCCACATGATGAAGGCCGTCCCCGAGGTCAGCGTGATGACCGTGAGCAGCCGGAACCCCCAGCCGGGTTGATAGACTACGGACGCGCCGCCCGATCCGACGCTCTCGAGCCCCACAGCGATCCCCGTCCCCTGGATGATGGAGAGGACGATCGTTCCGTACCGGGTATATTGGGTGATCTTCCGCCGCCCGAGCTCCCCCTCCTTGGACAGCTTTTCCAGCTGGGGGATCACGACGGTCAGCAGTTGAAGGATGATCGAGGCGCTGATGTACGGCATGATCCCGAGGGTGAAGATGGAGAAGCGGCTGAGCGCCCCCCCCGAGAACATGTCGATCAGCCCGAAGAGGGTTCCCGACTGGCTCGCGAAGATCGAGGAGAGCGCCTGGTTGTCGATCCCCGGAGTGGGGATGTAGACGCCGATCCGATACACGATCAGCAAGGCGCAGGTGACCAGGATCCGTTTCTTGAGTTCGGGGACCTTGGTGATGTTCTGGAAGCCGGTCAGCAAGGAACGGTCACCTCCAGCGTCCCGCCCGCGGCGGTCACCTTCCCGGCGGCAGCGCGGCTCGCCTTGTCGACCTTCACCGACAACGGACGGTCAACGTCCCCGTCGGCCAGCAGCTTCACTCCGTCCACGACCTTCTTGACAAGGCCGGCGGCCTGGAGTGCGTCGACGTCCACAACCGACCCGGCGTCGAACCGGTTCAGGTCCTTCACGTGGATGATGGCGTATTCCTTCCGGAAGACGTTGACGAACCCCCGTTTCGGAAGGCGTCTCTGCAGCGGCATCTGCCCGCCTTCATATCCCGGCTTCGTGCCGCCTCCGCTGCGGGCGCGCAATCCCTTGTGCCCTTTACCCGAGGTTTGCCCCAGGCCGGACCCCTGCCCGCGGCCGAGCCGCTTCTTCGCGCTCGTGGACCCCTTTGGGGGACGCAAATCGGAAAGCTTCATCTGGACTCTCCCGTTTCCTCCACCCGGAGAAGGAACTTGACCTTTTCCACCATTCCGCGGATTTCCGGGGTGTTCTTGCGGATTACAGACCGGTTCACGCGCGTCAGCCCCAGGCCCTTGACCACCCGGCGATGGGACTCGGGCCGGCCGCTCAGGCCCCGCGTCAGCGTGATCTTCAATGTCCCGCTCATGCGGACGCCTCTTCTTCCTTCGGTCCGCGCGTCCCCGCGATCTGGTCGGAAGTCCGAAGCTGGCGCAAGCCCTGGATGGTCGCTTTCACGAGATTGTGGGGATTGTTGCTACCGAGCGATTTGGTGAGAATGTTCGAGATCCCCGCGGATTCGATGACCGCACGCACCCCTCCGCCGGCGATGACGCCGGTCCCCGGAGAGGCCGGCCGGATCACGACCCGGCTCGCGCCATACTCTCCCAGGACTTCATACGGGATCGTGCCGTTGACCAGCGGGACCTGGACGAGCACCCGCTTCGCGTTCTGCACCGCCTTGCGGATGGCGTCGGGGACCTCGTTCGCCTTTCCCAACCCCGTCCCGACGTGCCCGTTCCCGTCGCCCACGACGACCACGGCGCTGAAAGAGAACCTCCGGCCGCCCTTGACCACCTTGGCCACACGGCTGATGTGAACGACACGGTCCTTCAGCTCCAGACCTTCCGGATTCACTCTCTTCAAACGTTCCTCCCTGTACGCTCGCGTCGAACGCGTTAGAATTCCAGGCCTGACTCCCGTGCGCCTTCCGCGAGAGCCTTGATCCGCCCGTGGTAGAGAAAGCCGTTCCTGTCGAAAATCACCCTCCGGATATTCTTCTCGGAAGCCTTCCTCCCGAGAAGCTCCCCCACTTTCTTCGCGGCTTCGCTCTTCTTCAGCCCCTCGATCTCGCCGCGGATTTCCGGGCTGAGCGTCGACGCCGCCAGGATCGTCGATCCCGTGGAATCGACCACGATCTGCGCGTAAATGTGCTTCGCGCTCCGGAAAACGGAGAGGCGCGGACGCTGCTCGGTTCCGAAGATCCTTGTCCGGACTCTTGCCTTCCGCTTCTGACGTGCAACTTCCCGCGTATGGGTCTGGCTCATGGCTCGTGCTGCTCCGTCTGTGGATTCCTTGAAATCTTGTGGGTCCGGGTTATTTGCCGGCCGCCTTGCCCACCTTCTTGATCAGCCTCTCTCCGCGGTACCGGATCCCTTTCAGCTTGTAGACGTCCGGCTTCCGGAGCAAGCGGATCCTGGCCGCGGTTTCCCCGACCAGCTCCTTGTCGATGCCGGTGACCTTGATCACGGTGCTGGCTTCCACCTCGGCGCCGATCCCTTCCGGCAAGGGAAAAACGACGGGGTGGGAATACCCCAGGGAAAGGTGAAGAACTCCCTTCCGGCTTTCCGCCTTGTACCCTACGCCGACGATCTCCAGGGTTTTCGTGAATCCTTCCGTCACGCCCTTGACCATGTTGGCTACCAAGGTCCGGTACATACCGTACAGGTTCCGCCGGTCCGCCGAATCGAGCGACAATACGACCCGCCCCTCCGCAATGTCCACCTTCACCGGACCGGGGATGGGGCGGGAAAGCTTCCCCTTCTTTCCGGAAACGATCATGATCCCGTTCCGGACCTGCACGGTCACCCCGGAAGGTAGGACCACTGGCACTTTGCCGATTCTGGACATTTCATTCCTCCGAAAATGGAACCCGCGAACCGCCTACCAGATTTCGCAGAGCAGCTCCCCGCCGATGGCGAGCTTCTTCGCCTTCTCCCCGGTCATGACTCCCCTGGAGGTGGAGAGGATGGCGACCCCGAAACCGTTCTTCACGGTTGGGATGTCGTCCTTCCCCACGTAGACCCTGCGTCCGGGGCAGCTCACCCGTTTCATCCCCTTGATCGCATAGCCCGCCTCGGGCACGCTCTTCAGAAAGATCTTGAGGGAGGGCTGGATCTTCTCCTCGACAACCCGGAAATTCTTGATGAACCCTTCCTCCTTCAGGATCCGGACGACGTTCTCCAGTACGTGGGTGGAGGGCAACTCCAGCTGATCGAACCGCGCCATCTGTGCATTGCGGATCCGCGCAAGCAGGTTCGAAATATGGTCGTTGATGGCCATCGCCCCTCCCCTACCAGCTTGCCTTGATCACGCCGGGGAGTTCCCCCCTCAGCGCCAGCTCCCTCAGGCAGATCCTGCAGAGCCGGAACCGGCGGTAGAAGGCACGCGGCCTTCCGCAGCGCGGGCAACGGTTATACTTCCGGACGCCGAATTTCGGAGGCCGTTTTGACTTTGCGATGATCGACTTCTTGGCCAACTCCTCTCCTCCTCTTCCCTAGGCCCGGAACGGCATCCCGAGGAGCCGGAGCAGTTCCATGCCTTCCTCGTCGGTGCGGGCGGTGGTTACAATGGTGATGTTCATCCCCTTGATTTTATCTATTTTATCGTAATTTACCTCTGGAAATATAATCTGTTCCTTTATCCCTAGTGTGTAGTTCCCGCGGCCGTCGAATCCCTTGGGCGAGATCCCCTTGAAGTCGCGGACTCGAGGAAGCGCCACGGCCATCAGCTTGTCGAGAAAGTAGTACATCCGGTCGCGCCGGAGGGTGACCTTGATCCCGATGGGAACCCCCGCCCGCAGCTTGAAGTTCGAAATGCTTTTCCGGGCCTTCGTGATCACGGGTTTCTGCCCGGTGATGACGCCGATCTCCTCTGCCGCGGAGTCGAGGATCTTGATGTTTTCGATCGCCTCGCCGAGCCCCATGTTGATGATCACCTTCTCCAGTTTCGGTACCTGCATCGCATTCTTGTACCGGAACTTCTCCCTGAGCCTTGGGACGACTTCCGACTTGTAGAGCTCGTTCAGCCTTGGCATGTCCGATCACCCCAGCCCGGCCCGCTTTCGGCCGGACGCACGCTATTTTTTCTTTTCCTCGAAAATGTCCCCGCACCGCTTGCAGGTGCGGTGTTTCTCGCCCGATTCGTCCACTCTCATCGCGATGCGTGCCGGCTTGTTGCACTTGTCGCACATGACGAGAACGTTCGAGTACGCCAGCGGGGCCTCCTTCTCGACGATCCCTCCCTGGGGGTGGGTTTTCCCGGGTTTCACGTGACGCTTCACCATGTTCACCTTCTCGATGAAGATGCGTCCCTTTTCCCGGTCGACTTTCAGGACCCGGCCGACCTTCCCCTTCTCCTTCCCGGCCATGATCTTGACGATGTCGTTTTTCCGAATATGCAGAGTGGCCTCGGACATCGCTTCCTCTCTCCCCCGGCCTTACAGGACTTCGGGCGCCAGGGATATGATCTTCATGAACTTTTTGGCCCTGAGCTCCCGCGCCACCGGCCCGAAGATGCGGGTCCCGATCGGTTCCATCTGCGGGTTGATCAGGACCGCCGAGTTCTGGTCGAACCGGACGTAGCTCCCGTCAGCCCGTCCGACTTCCTTGGCCGTCCGCACCACCACGGCCTTGTAGACGTCTCCCTTCTTCACCTTGCCGTGGGGGATGGCCTCCTTGACGCTGACGACGATGATGTCCCCTACGCCTGCGTACCTGCGCTTGCTCCCGCCCAGGACCTTGATGCAGCAGAGGCGCTTCGCGCCCGAGTTGTCGGCCGCGTCCAGCATGGTTTGCATTTGGATCATGGCGTACGCTCTCCGCTCTTGGTTTTACCGGACCACCGGCCGCTCGATCAGCCGGGACACCCGCCACCGTTTCTCCTTGCTCAGGGGTCGCGTCTCGACGATCTCCACCCGGTCGCCGATCCGGTACTCGCTCTTCCCGTCGTGGGCCTTGTACGTGGTCCTGCGCTTCACGTACTTCTTGTACACCGGGTGGGGGACCAACCGTTCCACGCGGACCACGACTGTCTTGTCCATCCGGTCGCTCACCACCGTTCCGACCTTGGTCTTCCGTTTCCCCCGGCTCTCCATCGCTTTCTCCGAAGCCATCTTATTTTGCCTTCCCTTCTACGGTCTGCGTTTTCTGGCGGAGAAGCGTGATCACTCGCGCCAGGTCCTTCCTGTGGTTGCGGATCAGCATCTTGTTGTCCAGTGCGGATGCGGCGCGCTTCATCTTGAGGCGAAAAATCTCGTCCCGCAGCTCCGTCTCCTTGTGCCGCAATTCTTCCGCGGCGAGCTCTCCCAACTCTCTTCGATTCATCGGCGCCTATCCCTCCCTCGTCAGGAACTTCGTCTGGATAGGGAGCTTGTGGTCCGCCAGGCGGAACGCCTCGCGCGCGGTCGCCTCGTCGACCCCTTCGATCTCGTAGAGGACGCGCCCCGGCTTCACCACGCAGACCCACTCCTCGGGCGCTCCCTTCCCTTTCCCCATCCGGGTCTCGGCGGGCTTTTTCGTGATCGGCTTGTCGGGGAAGAGCCGGATCCAGATCTTGCCCCCCCGCTTGATGAACCGCGTCATGGCGACCCGCGCGGCCTCGATCTGCCGGGAGGTGATCCATCCCGCCGTCAAGGCTTTGACCCCGAAGTCGCCGAAGTTGAGCAGGTTCCCGGCGAGCGCCTTCCCGCGCCGCCGGCCCTTCTGCATCTTGCGGAATTTCACCCTTTTGGGAGCCAGCATCGATCCACCCTCTCCTGCCTAATCGGTTTTCGGAGCCTGGGCGGCGGAGGGTAAAACCTCCCCCTTGTAGATCCACACCTTCACCCCGATCGTGCCGTACGTGGTCCTCGCCTGCGCGAAACCGTAGTCGATGTCGGCCCGCAGCGTATGCAGAGGAACGCGGCCTTCGCGGTACCACTCCGTCCGGGCCATCTCCGACCCGCCCAGGCGGCCGGCGACCTGGATCTTGATCCCCTTCGCGCCCAGCTTCATGGAAGAGAGGACGGTCTTCTTCATCGCGCGCCGGAAGGCGACCCGTCTTTCCAGCTGCATCGCGACATTCTCCGCCGTCAATTGGGCGTCGGTCTCCGGCCGGCGGATCTCCTGGATCGTGATCGACACTTCCCGGTCCGTGAACTTCAGGAGGTCCTTCTTGAGGTTCTCGATTTCCGCCCCCTTCTTCCCGATGACGATCCCGGGGCGGGCGGTGTGGATGACAACGTGTACGCGGTTGGATTTCCGCTCGATCTCCACGGCGGACACGCCGGCATGGATCAGCCGGTTCTTGACGTAGGACCGGATCCGGAGATCCTCCTGCAAGTAGTTGGCGTATTCCTTCTCGGAATACCAACGCGACCGCCACGTCTTGATGATCCCCAGCCGAAACCCGTACGGATGCGTCTTCTGCCCCAAAATCGCCTCCCCTCTTAACTTATGCTTCGTCTACTACGATCGTGATGTGGCTGGACCGCCTGCGGTACTTGTGCGCCCGCCCCATCGGAGCGGGGCGGAACCGCTTCGTGGAGACCCCGAGATTGACGTAGGCCTGCTTCACATAGAGGGTGTCCAGGTCGATGACCCCCGTCTGCCCCGCATTCGCGACCGCCGAATCGAGCACCTTCTTCACGACCGCTGCGGACCCCTTCTTCGCGAGCTTGAGGACCGTCTGCGCCTCGGAGATCTTCTTCCCGCGGATCAGGTCGACCACCAGCCGCGCCTTCCTGGGAGACAGACGGATAAACTTCGCCGTCGCTCTGGCTTCCATCGCTTCCTTCTCCTTTACGCGCCCTTACTTCTTGACCTTGGCCTTGCGGTCCCCGGAATGGCCGTGGAACGTCCTCGTGGGGGAGAACTCGCCGAGCTTGTGCCCCACCATGTTCTCGGTCACGAAGACGGGCATGAACTTCCGGCCGTTGTGGACGGCGAACGTATACCCCACCATATCCGGGGTGATCGTCGAACGCCGGGACCAGGTCTTGATGACTTTCCTCTCTCCCGTTTCCACGGCCCGGCGCACCTTGCGCATCAGGCTTTCCTCGATATAAGGTCCCTTCTTGACGGATCGCGCCACTTTGCTCTCGCCCCTTGTCCGTTATTTCCTGCGTTTGACGATGTAACGGTCGGTCGACGGGTTTTTCCGCGTCTTGTAGCCTTTCGTCGGCTTCCCCCACGGCGTGCAGGGGTGCCGGCCGCCGGAGGATTTCCCCTCTCCGCCCCCCAGGGGGTGATCCACGGGGTTCATCGCTACGCCGCGCACGGTCGGACGCGTGCCCAGCCAGCGGCTCCGTCCGGCCTTGCCCAGGGAGACCCGCTCGTGGTCGAGGTTGCCGACCTGCCCCACGGTGGCCATGCAATCCATGAAGACGAGCCGGACCTCCCCCGACGCAAGCCGCAGGTGGGCGTACTGCCCCTCCTTCGCCAGGATCTGGACGACGCTCCCGGCGGATCGCGCAAGCTGCCCGCCCTTCCCCATCTTCAGCTCCACGTTGTGCACGTGGGTTCCCACGGGGATGTTGCGGATCGGAAGCGCGTTCCCCGGCTTGATGTCGGCGTTCGCGCCGGCGACGACGGTGTCGCCGACGGAAAGCCCCGCCGGGCAGAGAATGTACCGTTTTTCGCCGTCGGCGTAATGCAGGAGCGCGATGCGGGCGGAACGGTTCGGGTCGTACTCGATCGCCGCCACCTTTGCAGGGATGTCCTTCTTTTCGCGCCGGAAATCGACGATCCGGTACTTCCTCTTGTGCCCGCCGCCATGATGCCGGCATGTAATCGATCCCCGATTGTTCCGGCCTCCCGTGCTCTGTTTCTTCTCGACGAGTTGCCGCTCCGGCTTCTTCGGGGTGAGATCCTCGTTGGTTAGGACCGTCATGGCCCGGACGCCGGGAGAGGTCGGCTTGAACTTCCTGATTCCCATGGCTATCGGCTCCTTCCCTGGCTGTCCGTCATACGCCTTCGAAAAACTCGATCTTGTCGCCCGCCTTCAAGGTGACGACGGCCTTCTTCCATCCCGGTCGCAGCCCCACGGTGCGGCCGCGGCGCTTGACCTTGCCGGTCACGTTCATCGTCCGGACGTCCTCGACCTTCACCTTGAACAGCTTCTCCACGGCCTCCCGGATCTGCTTTTTCTTCGCGCGGCGGTCGACTTCGAAGGACACGGCGTTCGAGGTCCCCTTGAGGAGGGTCGCCTTTTCCGTGATCAGCGGCCGCTTGAGGATATCGGAGGGATTCATTTCCCGAGCACCTCCGTGATTTTTTCGAGGGCGGAACGGGTGAACACCAGCTGGTCGTACGAAAGGATGTCATAGACGTTGATGGCGGACACGGGGAGCGCCTTGAAGGATCGCAGGTTCCGGATTCCAAGGCCCAGGTTGCCAGGGGGACCGTCGACCACCAGCAGCGCATCCGAAATCCCCAGGACGGTCGCCACCTTGAGGAACTCCTTCGTTTTCGGGGCGGAGAGGTCCAGGTCGTCCACCAGCAGCAGCTTGTTCTCCTTCGCCTTTGCGCTCAGTGCGGAGCGCAGCGCCGCCTTCATCACCTTCCGGTTCACCTTGATTGCATATCCCCGGGGATGGGGCCCGAACACGGTGCCTCCACCCCGCAGCAGCGGGGAGCGGGTGCTTCCCATGCGGGCTCTCCCGGTGCCCTTCTGCCGGAACGGCTTCTTCCCGCCGCCGGAGACGTCTTTTCTGGTTTTCGTGGATGCCGTCCCGGAACGTCGCGCCGCAAGCTGCGCGACGACGGCGTGATGGAGGAGATGCGTCTTCACCTCGGCCCCGAAAACGTCTTCCGGCAGCTCCACCGTCCCCTTCACCTGCCGTTCCTTATCGAGCAGCTCCAGCGTCGCCATCATGTGTTTCCTTTCTTTACCGCATGCCGGACGAAAACGAGGCTGTTCTTGGCCCCGGGCACGGCGCCCCGGATCAGCAGCAGGTTCTTCTCGAGCTGGACGCCGACCACTTTCAGGTTGAGAATCGTCACCCTTTCGTTCCCGTAGTGACCAGCCATCTTCATGTTCTTGATGACTCGGGAAGGCCAGGCCGACGCGCCGATCGAGCCGGGGGCGCGATGGAACATCGAGCCGTGTGTCGCGCGTCCCCCCTTGAAGTTCCACCGCTTGATGACTCCGGTGAATCCTCTTCCCTTGGTCTGCCCCATGACGTCGACATAATCGCCTTCCTTGAAGATATCGACGTGGATTTCCTGCCCCGCATCCAGGGGGGATTCCGCGGGGATCCGGAGCTCCCCGAGCATTCCGAACGCCCCCTTCCCCGCCTTCCGGAAATGGCCGATCATCGGCTTGCTGACGCGGTGCGCTTTTTTCGGCCCGAACCCGATCTGGACCGCGTCGTACCCGTCGTTCCGGCCGGTTTTCCTCTGTACCACGGTGCACGGACCCGCCTCGATCACCGTCACGGGGATCACCTTCCCCTCGGCGTCGAAGACCTGGGTCATTCCCAGCTTTTTCCCTAAGATCCCGGTCGTCATGGCTCGCACCTTGCCGTTTCGTTCAATGGGTTACGATGGCGAAACTAGAGCTTGATCTCCACTTCGACACCCGCCGGCAGATCCAGCTTCATCAGCGCGTCGATCGTCGCCGCGGGCGGCTCGTGGATGTCCAGCAGCCGCTTGTGCGTGCGGATCTCAAACTGCTCCCGGCTCTTCTTGTCGACGTGCGGCGAGCGGTTCACGGTGAAGCGCTCGATCTTCGTGGGCAGGGGGATCGGCCCCGCCACCTTGGCGCCCGTCTGCTTCGCCTTCTCGACGATCTCCCCCGTCGCCTTGTCCAGGAGTTTGTAGTCGAAGGCCTTCAGGCGGATGCGGATCTTCTGATGCTCTATCGCCACGGGTTCTCCCCCTTCCTTTCTATCCGACTATTCCAGGATTTCCGAGACGACGCCGGCGCCCACGGTGCGCCCGCCCTCGCGGATCGCGAACCGAAGCTCCTTCTCCATCGCCACCGGAACGATCA
>MGQW01000085.1 GCA_001798885.1 Deltaproteobacteria bacterium RBG_16_64_85 | reverse complement strand
GTGGCCCCTCGCAGAATTGAACTGCGGACACGAGGATTTTCAGTCCTCTGCTCTACCATCTGAGCTAAAGGGCCACTCTTTCGCAAAAAAGAAATTCTAGCGGATTGCGCGACCGGGTGTCAAGCGTCGGTCCGGACCACGAGCGTCCTGCACACCCGGTCGTGGAGCCCCTGCTTGCGTTTGTCGAACGCGGCCCAAAGGTAGCCGATATAGAGCGTGAACTCGCAGAGGAAGTACCCCAGCCAGCGGAGAAACGCCCTGCGGTAATCCAGGGGGGAGCCGTCCTCGTTGATGACCTTGATCCTGAGCGCCATCTTTCCGAAGGTCTGCCCGAAGGCGCCATGCAGGTACACGTAGTAGAAAACGGGGAAGCCGAAAAAGAAGACCGCCCGTACGATGTTTTCCATGGAAAACAAGCCTGTGATGGCGTAGACGTCTTCGATCGTACTGGGTGCCCAGATTCCCCCCGACGCGCCGAGCCTGTCCACCAAGTAGAAGAGGGAGAAGATCCCCAGGATGACGAGGAGGTCGATGGTCCGCGCTGCCGCACGGATCCAGAAGCCGGCGAAGGGAACCTCGGGCGTTGTCAACTGGCCTCCCTTACCCTTTTTCGAAATGATACATCGTCATGCTGAGCACGGCGACCACCGCGGTCTCCACGCGCAGGATCCGCGATCCCAGGCCGGCGCGCAGGAAACCGGCCCCTTCCGCCTCCTTCACCTCGTCCTCCGAGAATCCCCCCTCGGGGCCGACCAGCAGGGCAACGCTCTTCGCCCGACCCAGCCCGGAAAGGACCTTCTTCAATCCGAACCGGCCTTCCCCTTCGTAGAAAATGAGCTTCCCTTCCGACGCGGCGCCGGCCCGCAGCGCATCCGCGTAGGAGAGCAGGGGGGAAACCTCGGGAATGCAGCCGGAGCCGCACTGTTTCGCGGCGGCGAGTACGATCCGCTCCCACCGCAGGAGGCGTTTCCTCGCATCCTGGGGGTCGAGCCGGGGGATGGTGCGGGACGACCGGAAGGGAATCACGCGAGAGCTTCCGAGCTCGGTCGCCTTCTGCAGGATGAAGTCCATCTTGTCCGCCTTGGGAAGCCCGACCATGAGGGTGACCGTCACTTCGGGCGGGGGCTCGGCCGGCAAGGACTCCAGTACTTCGGCGCGGAGGGAGCGCGAGGTCGCTTCCAGGATTCGCATCCGGTAGCGGGTTCCCTGCTCGTCGAAGGCATAAAAGGAGTCCCCGGTCCTCAGTCGAAGGGACCGCAGCATGTGCCCGGCCTCGGTTCCCGAAAGAACGGCCGTGTCGCCGGAGATGTTCCTGCGGTCGACGAAGAAGGTGGGCACGGGACGGTCAGTGCGCCTCCCGCCGCAGCAACACCGCGGCCCACTGGCCGTCGGTTTTCCGCTTCACCGGTTGCATCCCTTCCTCCCGGAATTCCTCCTCCACCCAACCATTCTTTTCCGCCAGGATTCCCGACAGGATCAGGAACCCTCCCGGCGCGCAGCGGGAGACGATCTCCTTTTTCAGGTCGATGAGGATCTCGGCGAGGATGTTGGCCACGACGAGCTCGTAGCTCTCCTCGATCGAGGATAGCGGCATGAAGGTGGACGCGAACCGTTCCGCCACGCCGTTCGTCCTTGCGTTTTCCTCGGCCGTTTCGGCCGCTTTGGGGTCGGTGTCGATTCCCAACGCGTAGTCCGCTCCCAGCCGGATCGCGGCGATTCCTAGGATCCCGGTCCCCGTTCCGATGTCCAGCACTCTCCGGGGCCCCGGAGAGGCGTCGTAGACCTCTTCCAGCAGCTGCAGGCACATCCGGGTGGTCTCGTGGGTCCCGGTTCCGAATGCCTGGCCGGGATCGATCGTCAGCACGACTTCGCCCGGGGCGGCGGCGTACGCCTCCCACGACGGCTTCACGACGAGGCGGTCCCCCAGCTTTCGGGGCTTGAAGTGCTCCTTCCAGTTTTCCGCCCATCCATAGTCGGTGATCTCGGTGGCCGAGAGGAAGGCGCCGGCGTCCGGGCCGAACGACTCGGCCAGCACGGGAAGGAATTCGAGGAATGCCTTCTTCAGGTCATGGAGGTCGGCCTCCCAGGGGAAATACGCCGTCAGCTTCGTGACCTCTTCCGGAGGGGGAAGAGGGTCGATGGGGTCGCCGTCAGGGCTGAACAGACGTTCGTCATAGGCCATCCCCAGTGACCCGTGCATCAGGAAGAAGTGGGTGAGGGCATCGACCGCTTCCCGGCGCGTCTCGACGGTGAACGACTTCCAGCGCGTCATCGGCCTGCCTCTCTTCTTTTCCCCGATATTATAGCGCTCCGGCCGTGGGGGATTTTGCGCCAAGTATGCTAAGATAGCACCTCGCCGCAGCGTGGCGACAGGAAAATGGACCGCCGGAGAAAAATCCTTCTATCGAAAGCCGAGGCCCTGCGTCCCGACGCCGTGCGGATGCTCCGTGCGATCTCGGGCTATGCGGAGCTCGGGCTCAAGGAGTTCCGATCCTCCGGGACCCTCTCCGGGTTTCTGGAGGCGAGGGGGTTCCGCGTGGAGCGGGGGATCGCCGGGATGAAGACCGCGTTCCGCGCGGAATTCGTCTTCGGCAAGGGGAAGCCGGCGGTGGCGTTCCTCTGCGAGATGGACGCCCTGCCGGACCTGGGGCATGCCTGCGGTCACAACGTCGTGGGCGTGTCGTCGGCCTGCGCGGCGGTGGCGCTGGCCGCGTTCGGGGCGGGTCGTTTCCGGTCGGGGAAGATCGTGGCCCTTGGCACCCCCGCCGAAGAGATGGGGTACGGCAAGGCCCGGATGGTCGAGGAAGGGGTCTTCGATGGGGTAGACGCCGCGATGATGGTCCATCCCTCCTCTCGCCGCCACGTCGCCAAGGGGTATCTCGCCCTGCACAAAATCCGATTCACCTTCCTGGGGAAAGCTTCCCACGCGGCTGCTTACCCGGAGCACGGGATCAACGCACTGGACGGGGTCCTCCTGCTGTTCCAGGGGACCGCGGCGCTGCGCCAGCACCTTCCGGAGACCGTCCGCGTCCACGGGATCGTCACCGAGGGCGGCAGGGCGCCGAATATCATCCCGGAGCGGGCACAGGCGTACTTCTACGTCCGGGGGGAGGACGACGCGGAGCTCGCGGACGCGGTCCGAAGGGTCAAGGAGTGTGCCCGGGGAGCGGCGAAGGCGACCGGCTGCAGGCTCAGGATGGAGGAGGGGCCGTACACCCTCTCCGCGATGAAGGTGAACCCCGTGCTGGCCGATGCTTACCGGGGGGCCCTCGAGATCCTCGGGCTCCCCGAAAGCGGCGCACCCACCGGCAAGAACCGCGGCTCCTCCGACATCGGAAACGTTTCGCGGGTCCTGCCGACGATCCAGCCCAACGTTCCGATCTCCAGCGGCGAAAAGGTGGAGATTCACACGCGCTCGTTCGAAGAGGCATCGAAGGGCCCTTCCGGCGTCGAAGGGATGATGGAGGGGATCCGGGCGCTGGCACTTACCGGCTGCGGGCTATTTGCCGATCCCGGCCTCTGCCGCCGGGCCTGGGAGGCGTTCAGAACAGGACGATCGTGACCCCGTCGCCGCCCTGTTCCCGCGGGGCGGGGAAGAAGCGCTTCGCGTAGGGAGAGTTCCGAAGATGGCTGCGCACGGCGGCTTTCAGCGCCCCCGTGCCGTGGCCATGGATGACGAAGGCGTGGAGCGCCTGGGCGAGCGAGAGCCGGTCGAGGAAGGCTTCCATCTCGGGCAGCGCGTCATCCACGTACCTGCCGCGCAGGTCGAGCGTATTCTCCGGCGTCTGGAGATGGAGTGCCGGGGACGCCTCCTCTCCTCGCCGTGGCGCTTTCGATCGTTTGCTTTCCGCCGAGCTTCGCCCCGCCGCCGGAAAGATCCGCACCTGTTCCCGGGGCACCCGAAGCCTCATCCCGCCGACCCGCACCTCCACCTCGCGGTCCTCCGGAGCCGGCACCGACGCGACCTCCCCCTCCTTGAGGATCGTCCCAAGGAACACCTTCTGGCCCTGGGAAAGCGCGGTTCCGGGGGAAAGGGGCGCCGTCCTGCTGATCGTCGCGCGCACCACGGGGTCTTCCTCCGCGGTCTTTCCCTTTTCCTTCCATTCCCGGATCACGGTCTGCGCCTTCCGGACGGTCTCGATCTTCTTTTCCTTGCGAAGTTCCTCGGTCACCGCCCGGAGCTGGGCTTCCGCTTTGCGGATCTCGTCACGGACCTTCTGGCGCGCCCCCGCGAAGATCCGGGACTCTTCCTCCCTTGCCCGCTCCCGCTCGGCGTCAAGCCGGACGCGGAGGCCTTCCGCCTCGCGCCTCGCGGCAACGGCCTCCTCCGCTTCCACGCGGGCTTTTTCCTGCTCTGCCGCAAGCCGCTCGAGGGCGTCGGCAAGCTCGTGCCCGGAGCCGGCAAGATAGTTTCCCGCGCGATCGAGTACCCCTTCAGGGAAGCCGAGCGCCCGGGCGATCGTGATCCCCATGCTCCTTCCCGGAATGCCGAGCCGAAGATGGTAGGTGGGGCGAAGGTGCTCCTCGTCGAAGCTCATCGAGCCGTTCTCGAACCGTTGGTCCTCGTAGGCGATCCCCTTGAGCTCTTCGAAGTGGGTCGTGGCGAGCACCCGCACTTCCCGGTCCGCAAGGGTCTCCAGGAAGGCGCGGGCAATCGCGGCCCCCTCCCGCGGGTCGGTTCCGGAGACGACTTCGTCCAGCAGAACGAGGGAGCCCCGGTCTGCGCCCGTGAGGATCTCGTTCAGACGCCGGATGTGGGCGGAGTAGGTGGACAGGTCCTGCTCGACGCTCTGCTCGTCCCCGAGCGTCACGAAGATGCGGGAGAAGACCGAGACCGTCGAGTCCGCTGCCGCGGGGATCGAGAGCCCGGCCATCGCCATCAGGGTGAGCAGCCCCAGCGTCTTCAGTGCGACGGTCTTCCCTCCCGCATTGGGACCGGTGAGGATCAGGCAGAGGCGGGGGCGTCCCAGCCGCAGGTCGTTGGGCACCACCTCCCTGCGGGAGAGGACGAGCAGGGGGTGCCGCGCCGAGATCAGGTGCACCTCGCCGGATGCCGTGACGGTCGGCTCGGCGGCGGCGAGCTCCTCCGCCAGGAGGCTGCGGGCCTGCGCGAGGTCGAGGCGGGAGAGCCGTTCGCGGCAGGTCAGGAGCTCGGAGGTCTTCCGCGCCACCTTCGCCGTCAGTTCGGCCAGGATGCGGGCGATTTCCCGCTCCACCTCGAGCTCGGCCATCTTGACCTCGTTGTTCAGGTAGACGAGCTCCTCGGGTTCGAAAAAGACCGTCTGCCCGCTCTGCGAGGTGTCGTGCACGATCCCCTGGAAGAGTCCCTTGGCCGAGGTCTTGAACGGGATGACCAGGCGCCCGGAACGGACGGTGGCATACGTTTCCTGGATGTGGCGAGCGTATTTCGCAGAGGAGAGGATCTCCTCGGCCGTTTTCTGGATGCGGCTCTTCGCCACCGAGAGCTGCCGCCGCAGCGGGCCGAGTGACGGCGAGGCCCGGTCGGTGAGGGTCCCCGAAGGATCGATTTTCAGCTCGATCTCCTCGGTCAGGTCCCGAAGGAAAGGAATCTCCCGCGCGTGGTGGGCGAGGCGGGGGTACTTCCCGCGGCGTTCCTCGAAGAATTTGCGCACCCGCTCCCCCGTCCGGGCCGTCCGCCCGACAAGGAGCAGCTCGGCGGGGGAAAGGGAAGAGCCCTTGGCCGCCTTCTCCACTTCCGGGAGGATCTCCTTCAGCCCCTCGAGGGGAAGCGGTCCCTCGGCGATGAGGACGCGGCGTCCGTCGCGGTTTTCCTCGAGAGAGATCCGGATGGCGTCGAGGTCCGTCCCCGGAACGAGCGCGGCGCAAAGGCTCCGTCCGGGATCCGATGCCGCGTGCGAGCAAAGCCGGGAGCTCACCTTGCTCCATTCCAGCGCCGCAAGCGCCGCTTCCCATGCCGTCCCGGCCATCGCTTCCCCTAGGGGCGCTTTCTCGCGAACCGGACCCCGTCGATCTTTTTGAAATCGGCGTCCTGCGTCCAGATCCATGCCGTGCAGGCACGCGCCGTTGCCAGGATGACGCTGTCCGCCAGGGGCAACCCGAGTTCCGCCCCAAGCCTTGCGGCGCTCAGAGCGATCGAAGCGTCAAGGTTCACGACACGCCCCTGCTCCATTGCCGCGACGGCCTGCAGGGCCGCGTTCTCCCCCCTCTGCCGGAGAATGTTCTTGAACACTTCGAGGATGCAGATCGTGGGCACGACGAGCCGGTCCACCGCCTCGATCGAGGGCGCGTAAAACGATGCGTTGGGGCCGTCGGCGAAATACTCCAGCCAGCCGCACGAATCCACCAGGTTGAGGGATCTCACGTCCGGTCCTCATCACGCTCCACGGCGGTGTCGATTCCTTTGAGGAATCCGCGCATCGCGCGCATCCTGCGCACGGGGATGAATTCGATGCGGTCCCCGTACTGGAAGACCCGGATCTTTTCCCCCGGCTGGATGCCCATGGACTCCCTTACCTTCCGGGGGATGACGATCTGGTACTTGGGGGATACGGTAACGGTCGTCATTCCGTCCTCCATCGATAATGTTATCATCATACATAATGATGATCGATCCGGGACTCCCTGTCAACGTTTGGCCTGCGTTTGGCCTGCGGCCTCTGCGGGAAATCGTGATAGCATCGGACCATGGTGCGCAGCCGGAAGCCTCTTCCGTTGCGGAAGGGGGACGTGATCGCGATCTTCGCCCCGGCCGGGCCGGTCGACGGGAAAAAACTTTCCCGCGGGGTTGCCCGCCTCGCTTCCGCGGGGTATGTCCCCGAGATTTCCGGCGGCGTGCTGAGGGAGGAAGGGTACCTCGCGGGGGACGACGCGCACCGCGCCGCGCAGACCACCTGGGCGCTCTCCCTGCCCGAGGCGCGCGCTGCGATGGCGGCCCGGGGAGGGTACGGCGCTTCCCGGATCCTGCCGCACATCGACTGGAGGAAAATCGCGCGCCGCCCTCGGCTGGTGATCGGCTACAGCGACGTCACGGCGATCCTCGCCTACCTTTCCACCCGGCTGCGGATTCCCTCCCTCCACGGCCCGATGGCGGCGGCCGACCTTGCGCGCAAGCCGGACGGCGCGGCCCTTGCCGCCTTCTCCCGTTTGGCGGCGGGCGCCGTGTCTCCGCGGGAGCCGTGGGGGTTCCCCTGCGATCGGCTGCGCGGCGGGGCGGCGGAGGGGATCCTCGCCGGCGGATGCCTTTCCGTGCTGACCGCCCTCCTCGGCACCCCCTTCGAGCCCGACTTCAGGGGGGTGCTCCTTTTCCTCGAGGACGTCTCGGAGCCCTGCTACCGGATCGATCGGATGCTCACCCAGTGGATCCAGTCCGGGCGGCTTCGCCGGATCTCCGGGATCGTCGCGGGGAAGATGTCCCCCAAGGCAGGAGAGACGGAGGAAGACATCCGCAACGTGTTCGCGGAGGCCGGCCGCCGTCTTT
>MGQW01000084.1:4498-5713 GCA_001798885.1 Deltaproteobacteria bacterium RBG_16_64_85 | reverse complement strand
GTTCGTGTGCGGCGAGTCGTCCGCGCTCATGCAGTCGATCGAGGGACGGCCCGGCGAGCCGATCCCCAAGTACGTGCACATGTCCGATCGCGGGCTGTACGACAAGCCAACGAACCTGAACAACGTGGAGACCTGGGCCAACGTGCCCTTCATCGTGAACCGCGGCTCGGACTGGTACCGGACCATCGGAACGGAGGGAAGCAAGGGCACCAAGATCTTCTCGCTGGTCGGCAACATCAACAACACCGGCCAGGTCGAGGTGCCGATGGGCATCTCCTTGCGGGAGATCGTGGAAGGGATCGGCGGCGGCATTCCCAACCGCCGGAAGTTCAAGGCCGTGCAGACCGGCGGGCCCTCGGGTGGGTGCCTCCCGGCCGACTGCCTGGACGTGCCGGTGGACTTCGACCAGCTCACGAAGCTGGGGTCGATGATGGGCTCGGGCGGCATGATCGTCATGGACGAGGACTCGTGCATGGTGGACGTGGCGCGGTACTTCACCAACTTCCTGACGGAGGAATCGTGCGGCAAATGCGTGCCTTGCCGCGAGGGCGTCATGCAGCTTCGGGACATCCTGAACGACATCACGCAGGGCCGGGGCCGGGAAGGCGACGTCGAGCTGATGGAGGACCTGTCCAAGTTCGTCATCGATTGCTCGCTGTGCGGGCTGGGCCAGTCGGCGCCCAACCCGCTTTTGACCACGATCCGCTACTTCCGGGACGAGTACGTGGCGCACATCCACGACAAGAAGTGCCCGGCACGGCGCTGCACAGCGCTGATTTCGCTTCGCATCGACGTGGAGAATTGCACGGGCTGCGCATTGTGTAAGAAACAGTGCCCCACGGTCGCCATCGCCGGCGAAAAGAAAAAGACGCACGTGATCGACCCTGAAAAGTGCATCCGTTGCGGCGCGTGCTACGAGGTGTGCAAATTCGACGCGGTCATCAAGGAGTAGGTCGTGAACGCCAGGGAACACACCCTCACCATCGACGGTCGATCGATCACCGTGAAACGGGGCACCTTCCTGATCGAGGCCTGCAAAAAGCTCTGCATCGAGGTTCCGACCCTTTGCCACAACGAGAACCTCAAGCCCTACGGCGTGTGCCGATTCTGTCAGGTCGAGCTGAACGAAGGAAAGCGCACGCGGCTCGTGCCCTCGTGCGTATACGAGATCCGCAAGGACGGCTTGACGGTCACGACCGATTCGGAGCGGATCCG
>MGQW01000084.1:0-4314 GCA_001798885.1 Deltaproteobacteria bacterium RBG_16_64_85 | reverse complement strand
GATCCGCAAGGACGGCTTGACGGTCACGACCGATTCGGAGCGGATCCGAAACAACCGCAAGTGGCTCATCCAACTGCTGCTCGCGCGGTGCGACCGGCAAAAGGACGTGCTCGACTTCGCCGCGCAATACGGCGTCGCGCCCATCGAACGGCTCACGAAAAAGAACGACGACTGCATCCTGTGCGGGATGTGCGTGCGGGCCTGCGGCGAGATCGTGGGCGTGGGCGCGATCGGCTACGAGAGGCGCGGCGAAAAGCGGGAGGTCACGTCGCCGTACCGCGACAAAAACCCGGTCTGCATCGCCTGCGGCACCTGCGTGTACGTGTGCCCCACGCATTGCATCGCCATGACGGAGGAAAACGGCGTTCGCACGATCAGCCGCTACGCGGGCGAAAAGAAGATGATCGTGCGCGAGGCCAAGATGCTCACGTGCGGGAAGTGCGGCAACTACTTTCTGCCGTCGTCCGTCGCGGAAGTCTTCGAAAAGAAAATGGGCATCGCCCCGACGGTTTTCACCTGCCCGAGTTGCCGGTAATCCGGACAAAAAACGCCCGTTTCCAATTTTGAAGCGGGCGTTTCCGCGTATGGAAACCGAAATCCTCTGCTTTACGTCAGCGATCCCGTCGATGGTCTCCGGATTCTCGCATGTCGAGACGTCGCCCACGGGTTCGCCGAGAACCTTTTTCTTGCTGGTCCTTCAATTCCACGCGCAACGGCTCGCCAGAGTGAACCATTTTGGGGACATGTACCATTAATGGTACGTTTGTAACGCTCACTAATTAATCAGCCGATTTGTCCTGCATACGGAAAAATAAAATGCGTAGTGTTCCTTTTTTGGTACAAAATATGGCGGTTATGCGCTTCCTGAAGAAAAACAGCAAGCGGGATACTCTCCCTTATTTATTAGGCAGATCCGCGTAGTTACTACCGTAGAATGCATATCCGGCACTGCCATTGCATGACGCTGTTTTACTTCCATCAAGAGCAGGGGGAAGGATGTTCAAGGTCGGCGATTCCGCCGAAATGACGAAGGTGATCACCGAGGAAGATATTTTCCTCTTCGCGGGGATCACCGGCGACCGGAACCCGATCCACATATCGAAGGAGTTCGCCGCGAAGTCCCGTTTCGGGGAGCGGATCGCCCACGGGATCCTGACCGCGGGGCTCATCTCCGCCGTCATCGGAATGAAGCTACCCGGTCCCGGCTGCCTCTATCTCTCGCAGACGCTCAACTTCCTGGGCCCCGTCAAGATCGGCGACGAGATCACCGCCCGCGCGGAAGTGGTGGAATTGATCTCGGAGAGGCGGATGCGGCTGCGGACGCAGTGCTTCAATCAGAGAAAGGAAACGGTGCTCGACGGGGAAGCGATCATCGTCCCGCCGCGACCGGCGCGGAATTGATCGACGATGGAAACCAAAATGGGCCGCGCAGCAAGGCGGTCACGAAAAGGAGGAGGAGAATGAGAAAGGTTCTGGTGGCAGGATTTCTGGTGCTGCTGTTTGCGGCCACTTCGTTCGCCGCGGACACCATCAAGCTGGGCGGCATGTTTCCGCTGTCGGGCCGCGCCTCGGACCTGGGGATCGCGTGCAAGCAGGGGGCGGAGCTCGCGGTCAAGGAGATCAACGCCATGGGGGGGGTGCTCGGGAAGAAGTTCGAGCTGCTGTCGGCCGACGACAAGGCCAACGTGCAGGAGGGGGTGACCCTTTCGAAGCGGTACATACAGAAAGACGGGGTGAACTTCCTCTTCGGTGTGGTGAGCTCCGCGGGCTCCCTGGCGGTCGCCGAAGTCGCCAAGCAGGAGAAGGTGATCTTCATGGACACGGTTGCGTCGACGGACGCACTGACCAAGGAGAAGTGGAACCGGTACACCTTCCGGGCCGGCACCTGCAACTCGCAGGAGGCCAATTCCCTGGCGATGTACGCCGCTTCGAAGCACAAGAAGCTGAAGACGTTCTACAATATCGGGCCGGACTACGAGTACGGCCGGACGATGTGGGAGATCTTCAAGGCCAGGACCAAGGAACAGAACCCGAAGGCGGAGTTCATCGGGGAGCAGTGGCCCAAGCTCTTCATCCCGGACTACACCTCCTACATCAACGCAATTCTCCAAGCGAAGCCCGACGCCGTGTTCTGCACCCTGTGGGGCGGCGACCTGGTCGCCTTCATCAAGCAGGCGATGCCCTACGGCCTGTTCAACAAGATGAAGTGGATCATCGCAACCGGCGGGGACATCACCGTCGCCAAGGCGCTGGGCAAGGAGATGCCCACGGGCCTGATCGTCGACCAGCGGTACTACTTCCATTGGCCTGCAACCAAGCGGAACCAGGAGTTCGTGAAGGCGTTCATGGCCGACTTCAAGGATTACCCAAGCGCCTGGGCGGCGGAGGGGTATGACGGCGTGTACTTCCTGGCCGAGGCGATCAAGAAAGCCGGCTCCCTCGACACCGACAAGGTCATCGCCGCCCTCGAGGGACTGACGATCGACTCCCCCCGCGGGAAGGCGACGCTCCGGAAGGAAGACCACCAGCTCACAAGTGATTTCATGGTGGGGGAGACGGTGTTCGACAAGGCGTATCCGTTCGCAATCGTCGGCAACGCCGAGGTATTCCCGGCCGAGAAGGTGCTCTACTCGATCGACGAGTGGAAAAAGGCGCAGGAAGGGAACAAGTAGGCGAGCAACGGAAGTACCGGGGGTCCTGCCAAAAGGGCAGGCCCCCCTTACCCCGAGCGGGCGGAGTTTATGGATCTTTCCTTCTTGACCGTCCAGGTTTTGAGCGCCCTGCGGCAGGCGGCGTTCCTCTTCCTCATCTCGTCGGGCTGACGCTGGTCTTCGGGGTGCTGAACATCCTCAATTTCGCCCACGGCGCGCTGTACATGCTCGGGGCGTACTTCATGTACTGGGTCACGCTGCAGCTGGTCGGCACAGGCGGGTTCCTCCTGGCGTTTCTTGCGGCACCCCTGGGCGTCGCCCTCATCGCCGTGGTCATCGAGATGGGGCTTCTGAGGCGCATCTATATACAGGAAGAGATTTACCAGCTCCTGCTCACCTACGCGCTGGTCCTCATCATCGACGACCTGGCCAAGATCGTTTTCGGGCCGGAGTTCAAGTCGATCCCCAAGCCCGACGTTCTGTCGGGGTCGGTCACCCTCTTCGGCGGGACCGTGCCGGTATACACCCTCCTCGTCGTTATCCTGGCGCCCGCCGTGGCGTTGCTGCTCTGGTACCTGCTCTACAAGACGAAGACGGGGAAAGTCGTCCGGGCGACTTCCTCCGACCGGGAGATGGCCGACGCCCTGGGGATCAACATGTCGGCGCTGTTCACCCTGGTGTTCGCGTTCGGTGCGATCCTGGCGGGGCTCGGCGGAGCGCTGGCAGGGCCGGTGCGGACCGTGTTCCCGGGGGTGGGGACCGAAGTCATCATCGAGTCCTTCGTCGTGGTGGTGATCGGGGGGCTGGGGAACCTGTGGGGCGCTCTCATCGGGTCCATCCTCATCGGCGCCCTGGAGACGATCGGGATCATCGTCTTCCCCGAGTTCGAGATGGCCCTCATCTACCTGCTGATGGTGGCCGTGCTCGTGGTCCGGCCGTGGGGTCTCTTCGGGCGCCCGCTCAAGGTCAAGGCGCTCTCCGAGAAGAACCTCGCGATGGAGGCGCAGGAGATCTCGCCGGTCCACTTCACCGTCCACCCGGCCGTGCGGTGGGCCCCGCTGCTCCTGCTTCTCCTGGTCCCCCTGTTCGCGGGCCGGTTCTACCAGTACCTGCTGACGCAGATCTTCGTGGCCTCCCTGATGGGCGTCGCCTTCAATCTCCTCCTGGGGACGACGGGGCTGCTCTCGTTCGGGCAGGCCGCGTTCTTCGGGGTCGGGGCCTACACGGTGGGGCTCCTCCTCACCAAGGCCGGGTTCGGCACGCTGCCCGCCCTGGCCCTGTCGCCGGTGGTGGCGGCCGCGGTGGCCGGCGTCATCGGGTTTTTCTGCGTCCGGCTGTCGGGGGTGCACTTCGCCATGCTCACCCTGGCCTTCGGCCAGCTCATCTTTGCGGTCGTCTTCAAATGGTACGGGTTCACCGGCGGCGACAACGGGATCCAGGGGATTCCGATAAAGCCGATCTCGCTCGCCGGCCTGACCGGAGTCGACATCGGCTCCACACAGGCGATGTACTACTTCGTGCTCGTGGTCGTGGGGCTGTCCGTGGAGCTGCTCCGCCGGATCCGTTCTTCCCCCTTCGGGGCGACCCTGAAGTCGATCCGGGAAAACGGCCAGCGGGCCTCCTACCTCGGCGTGAACATCCAGCTGTACCAGTGGACGGCGTT
>MGQW01000083.1 GCA_001798885.1 Deltaproteobacteria bacterium RBG_16_64_85 | reverse complement strand
CGGGAACCTGAAGAACAACCCGGTCTACCACGACCTCGTGGAGCAGGTGAACGGCACCATGTCATTTTCCGGGGGAACGATCGGGATCACCCCTCCCGGGGATCAGACAAACGCCGATGCCTGTTTCTCCTGCCATGGAACCGTCATCGGCGTTTCGGGGATTCGGAAACGGGAGACCGCGATGGGGGAGATGGAATTTCCCGTTCTTTCGGGGTGGCCGAACCAGGGGGTGGGGCGGGTCAATCCCGACGGTTCGAAGGGTGCCTGCACGTCCTGCCACGCCCGGCACCAGTTCTCGATCAGGATGGCCAGGAATCCCGCCACCTGCTCCCAATGCCACAAGGGGCCGGACGTGCCCGCCTACTCCGTCTACGCGGTAAGCAAGCACGGGAACATATACTCCTCGCTCGGTGATGCGTGGAACTTCACGAACGTACCCTGGGAGATCGGTGCCGATTTTACCGCCCCCACATGCGCCGCCTGCCACGCAAGCCTCCTGGTTACAGGGTCTGGAGATCGGCAGGAAGTCGTCGCCGCGCGGTCCCACCAGATGAACGATCGCCTTGCCTGGCGGATCTTCGGACTGGTCTACGCCCATCCCCACCCGTTGTCCCCGGACACCACGGTGATCCGGAACAAGGCGGGCCTTCCCCTCCCGACCGAGCTCACCGGCGAGCCGGCGGCATCGCATCTGATCGACGCGCGGGAGCAGAAAGAACGGACGGCAAAGATGAAGAAGATCTGTTCCGGCTGCCACGGCGGAAACTGGGTGGATGGGCACTTTGCCCGCTTCGAGGAAACGATCCGGACCACGAACGAGATGACCCTGACCGCCACGAAAATCCTCCTTGCCGCCTGGGAGAAAGGGGTAGCCAGGGGTCTCGCCCAGAACGACAGCATCTTCAACGAGCCGATCGAAAAGATGTGGGTGGAGGAGTGGCTTTTCTTCGCGAATTCCACCCGCTTCGCCTCCGCGATGTCGGGAGCCGACTACGGTGTTTTCGCAAACGGGCGCTGGTACCTGTCCAAGAACATCCGCGGCATGCAGGAATGGCTTGACCTGGCGTTGCGACAGAAGGAGGAGAGGAGAAAGTAGGGGAAGCAAAGGGGGGGCTTATCCGTGAACAACTGTGGCTGCGGAGGAACGGCGCTTCGGCGTCGAATGGGAGGTGTCCGGATGGGCACGACGGGAAAGAAGTTGCCGAAGGCATACAGGGATCTCAAGGAGCGCTACAGCGAGTATCTGGGAGCCGTCGAGAAACTCGGGCGCTCCGTGAAACAGGCGGGCCCCATAGACGAGAAAACGGCACAGCTTGTCCAGCTCGCCGCCGCCACTGCCATCCGCTCCGAAGGGTCGGTCCACAGCCACGCGAGGAGGGCCCTGGATGCCGGTGTCACTCCGGAAGAGATTCGGCACGCCCTGATCCTGCTGACCTCAACGATCGGATTTCCCACAGTGGTTGCAGGTCTGACGTGGGTGGGCGACATCCTGGAAGGGAAACGAGGGAAGGTAAGGAATAGAAGGATCCCCCACCCGCCGTAGAGGCGAAAAAAGGAATTTCCTGTCCTGCTTGCTATCCGGACCGAAGGGGAGAATCCTGCGATTCGTTGCAACAAGGGCATTGGGCGGCATCGCTACAGATGTACATCCCGCATTTCGCACAAAGCTTCATCTCGATCCCGCCGCTCCCTGTGAATTCTCCATTCTCTTTGTCAACTTGGAGGGATTTCACCGTTTTCTGGAGTAAAAGATAGGCAAGGTAGCCGGCCCCGCCCAGCAATAAAAGTGGCTTGACCATCAATACGCCGACCATTCCCTCCTCCTTTTCTATCTCCGGGTTCCCGATCGAGCCGGAACGGGTGGGTCAGGGACGAATTGCCATGCTTGATTATACGATCATTTCAGCCGTATGGTTCGTTGCGTATCGAAGGGTTCTGGAGTTATGCCAAGAATTGGCTCTATCCGTTCTGCGGAGTCTCCGTAGAGGAAATCTTCTCTGGCGGACCGGAAGCTAATTTCCAAGGTCCAAAAGGGTATTCGAATCGAACCCCAAGAAAGAAGGGGGGGAAATGAAGACGTATACGATTGGGATAGTAGCGGTGGCAATTCTTCTTGTTGTGACCGGCGTCGGTTTCGGAATCGCGCAGGCGGCCGGCTGGGTTCGTGGCCCAGAGGAATGAGGATTTTATTCCATAATCGAGATTGGGCGCGGGTGCTTTACTGCAGTGCAGGTTAAGTGAAATGAGGGCGGGGTCTCATCCCCGTCCTTTTCATTGGGGAGCGTGTAGAAGGGAGCAACCGGGAGCGTTCCCCGGCCGGTTGCGAGCAGATCTCCCACTCAGCCCTCCGCGACCCCGCCGAAAAGATACCAGTCCGGCACGGCCCAGACCCTGTTCCGGACCTCTGCGAGCTCCCTCCCGGTGTAGACGACGAGGCCGAGCCGGGTTGCCCGTGGATGCTCGTTCAGGAATGTCTCGACACCTCGGCCGTCGATGGAACTGATCCTTTCCCGATTCTTGACTTCGATGGGAAGAATGTTCCCTCGCATCGCGACCAGGAAGTCGATCTCCAAGCCCGCGGCCGTCCGGTAGTAGAACAACTCCGGCTCCGGAGTCTGGAGCGCCGTCCACTTCATGAGCTCCGAAAACACCCAGCTTTCGTAGGCCGCTCCTGCGCCGATCGACATCTCGCCGAGAATGGCCCGGGACAAACCGGGATCGGAGAAGAAAACCTTCGGACTCTTGACCAGGCGTTTCCCCACGTTCTCGAAGAAGGGCGGCAGGAGATGGCACTGGAAGGATCTGGATAACAGGCCCAGGTATCGTTTCACCGTGTTGACCGAAAGCGACACGTCCCGTGATACCTCGCTCAGCGAGAGGGTGTTTCCGGTCCGGGCGCACAGGATCTTCTGGGTCAGCGCGAACATGTCGAGATCCGCCACCTGCCCGACGTCCGCGATGTCGCGTTCCAGGTAGGTTCGCCGGTAATCCCGAAGCCATCGGATCTTTTCCTCTCGGTCCTTGCGGTGCCACACCGGAGGGAAGCCTCCCCATTCCCTGTGCTCGGCGGCCAGATGCGTCGCCTTGCGCGTTCTTTCCGAAGGAATCGCGACGATTCGTTCCGGCTCCTCGCGGGGCATTCCTTTCTCCCGAAAGATTCGGGTCAGGAGGGAGCGGCCGGCGCTTCCGGAGAGCTCGCTCAGGGAGAAGGGGTGGAGATTCAGGAGGGAGACCCTCCCTGCGAGAGTTTCCCGGACGTCTTTCTTGAGTAGGAACTGGGACGAGCCGGTAAGGACGAAAACAGGCCCCTTCCCGCCCTGCTTGCGGGTCCGGTCCGAAACAAGTTTCAGGGGGTCGAACAGGAAGGGGGTTTTCTGGATTTCGTCGAGAACCACGAGGGGGACATCGTAGGATTCGAGGATGGACACCGCCCCCTTTTGGAATCGGAGGCGTTCATCGGGGTCGTCGAAGGAAACGTAGGCGCGGGGGACCCGAAGTTCTCCGGGAAGTTGGAATTCGCAGAGGGTCGTCTTGCCCGTCTGCCGGGCGCCGCTGACGACGATCACCCGTTCCTTTCGGGCGAGCGACGCGAGAGGCGCGAGAAGTTGCCGCCGGATCGTGTCCATGGGAATATCCTTTCACTCCCTATGCAAATATGCAAGGTAATTTTGCATAGGACCTGATACTTGATATGCTTCCCCGTATCCGTATCCCTGTACTCGGCGACCCCTGCGAGTCGCTCGACGATCTCCTTGCTTGCGGATTTGACCAGCGTCAGCGCATCACTCAGTTCCCTGGTTCTGTTTTCCACGGTTTTCTCAAGCATACTGGTGTGGTTTTTTTCAAGCTGCTTAAGCCTGTAATGATCGATCGCTTTTTTTACCGAATGGGCGAGATATTCAGGATCGTGTCCCCATTCGAGTATTGGTAAACCCTATGAGGCTCATTCTTCAGGGCATGGACCGACGATCCTCGACGATTTCCTTTTCCTATGCGGGAAGGGGGTGAGGCATTGTCCGCCTCACCCCCTCTTGCTCGACCTCGAACTCAAGATACTTTCGGCTTCCGGCTCCTGATGGTGCCGAGGATCGTTCATTTGTTTTCCCAAGGCGTCACGAGCTGGATAAATTTATTGTCCGGATCGGCGAAGGTCGCGATCATTCCTTTCGGATCTTCCGCCGGATTGTAAGGTTCCGCGACTACCGCGGCCCCGAGCTTCTTGATTCTTTCGAATTCTCTCTTTACTTCCTTGGTCTCAAAATTGAACATTATCCTTTCGGGGTTCGCGTTCTTGCCCCGGACTTTGTCATGCGGCCCAAAAGTGATGAACCCCTTGCCGGCCATGAATCCATAGTAACCGCCTTCCGACCCGTCGGGATCTTTCTGAAAAACCTTCTTGTAAAAATTCGCGGATTTTTGGGATCCCTGCCAATTTATCGAAGGATCCACTCCGGCCGGCCTCGCAATCGCTATCCTCTCGGTCGCGGACAGCTTCGACGCCATGATCTCGGCTCGCGCCTACTAGCCGACCCGGACCTGGGAAGACGCTAAGGAGAACCCCGAAGCGGGAATTCTCGTCCCCGCCGATTGATCCATCCCGGCTCCGATTATTTCCAGTAGGGGGATCGGACTTCCACGTACGCCTGGTGCGCGGCGACGGCGGCCTGCGCCACGGCGGTGACGATCATCTTCAGCGGGGAGGATACGTCCCCGATCGCCAAAAAACGCGGGATGTTCGTTCTCTGCCACGGATCGGCGACGACCTGGCCCTTGGAGTCCAGGGAAACGCCAAGGTCCCGGAAGAGGGCGAAGTTGGGCTTGGTCCCTACGGCCATCACCACGGCGTCGGCCGGCAGGTCGCGCGTCTTTCCGCTGGCGAGGTCCTTGAGGCGGACTCCCATGACGCGGTCGTCTCCCAGAATCGTGTCCACAGCGGTCCCCAGAAGAATTCCTCCTTCCCCATCCCCGTCCGGTTTTTCGGGTGCTCCATACTCGGATCGCAACGTTTCCTGGCGGTGCACAAGGGTAATCCGAGATGCGATTCCCTGAAGTCGCTGAAGGTGGGAAAGGGCGGTGTCCCCCCCTCCAACGATGATCACACGCTTTCCGCGGAATCGGGAAGGGTCGGGAATCTTGTAAAATATTCCGCCATCGAGGTCGGCCAGCTCGATTTCGCGGGGGATGCCGGCCTCAGCGGCCGTGCTCCCGTTGGCCAGGATGACCACCTTTCCACGGTATTTCACGCCCCCCGCGCGGATCTCCCCGTCCCGCGAGATTTCCTCGACCCTTTTCTCGACAAGGTCGACGCCGGTGCGTCGGGCGAAATCGACGAGCGACTGCGCAAGCTCGTCGGCGCGCACTCCCGGGCGCGTTCCCGGGTAATTGTCGATCTTCTTGTCGGGGCACCACCGGGTGAGGATCCCCCCCCAGCAGTCCCCCTCGAAAACCGCCGTGCGGAGGAATTTTCGCCCGCAGTAGGAAGCCGCGGCAAGTCCTGCCGGACCTCCCCCCACCACCAGGACATCGTATTCGATCCCTTGTGGGGCCTGAGCGATCCGACCCTCCTTCCCCCCTGTGAATGCTTCCGCCGCTTTCCCTAACATGACCGATGTCCTCCTGTCTACCTTTCTATTATAGGAGCGGGGAGGGAGCCGGGGCTCTCCACAGAGATTTTTCTTCGAACGGCATATGATGAACCTGGGTTGCCAGAGGACGAGTGGTTTCAGGGCCCGCGGCGAAATTCAAATATCCGACGAGAGAAGAACAACGTTGCGGGAGGGAACAGGGTGGCCAGAATCCCTTACGTGCTGAAGGAAGAATGCATCAGCTGCGGAGTCTGCGTGGACACCGTCCCCACCGTGTTTCGTTTCGACGACGATATGAAGGCCGAGGCGTTCGATCCGGCGGGGGACATCTTAAATAAACCCGCGAGCCAGATTTAAGCCCGTCGGGCGGTTTTTACGAAACAAGGGAACTTGGCGCGAACCCTCACGTGCCGCGCCTCACGGCGCTGTTGCGGAGGAAGGGGCGCGAGATCGTTTCTTCCGGCTATCTGCTCAGCTTCGCCGCAATCGTCGCGACGTGCCGGCCTTGGAACCGTGCCGCGGCCAGCTCGTCCACCGTGCACACCGGGATATGGGCGAACGCTTTCTGGGAGCCCGTGGCGCCCATCTTTTCCAACACCTCCTTCGACAGGGTCTCGGGCACGCGGCGCAAGACGGTCTCCGCTCCTGCAACCTCCCTCGCTCCTTCCGCGACCGCTTCCGCCAGCCGGTAGACATGTCCATAATAGAAGACCACGAGAACTTTCATGATGTGCCTCCTTGTTCCGGGGTGAATGCGGCTTCCGACGTCAATGAACCCATGAGCCACATTTTCGTCACATTGAGGAAAATGGCAAAAAAGGGAACCCGGCGTCTTTCCGAATTCCCTTTGGGGATTGCGATGGTGCCGAAGGCGGAACTTACGCCTTGGCCTGCGCGAAGTTGTCCGCGACCTGCGCCCAATTGACGGTGTTCCACCACGCCTCGATGTACTCGGGTCGTCGGTTCTGATACTTCAAGTAATAGGCGTGCTCCCAGACGTCGAGGCCGAAGACCGCCATGCCGCCGTCGATGATGGGATTGTCCTGGTTTGCGGTAGACTCGACGGTGAGCTTCCCTCCACGGACCAGCAACCACGCCCAACCGGACCCGAATCGCGACGTCGCGGACTGGGTGAATGTTTTCTTGAAATCCCCGAAGCTGCCAAACGTATTCTTGATGGCGTCGGCCAGATCCCCCGACGGCTCACCGCCGCCGCCCTTTTTCATGATCTTCCAGAACATGGAATGATTCAAATGGCCGCCGCCGTTGTTGCGCACGGCGGTACGTACGGCCTCCGGCACTTTGCCGATCCGTGCGAGCAGATCCTCGACCGGAAGCTTTTGAAGCTCAGGATGGCCTTCGAGAGCCTTATTGAGATTGTTGACATACGCCCCGTGGTGCTTGTCGTGGTGAATCTCCATCGTCTTCGCGTCGATGTACGGCTCGAGCGCGTCGAAGGCGTATGGGAGCGGCGGCAAATTGTGCGTCATCGGACGGATCTCCTTTCCAGCCGGCTCGTGACCGGCGTCATCTTTACCATAAGATGTGTCGAGAACACGGCATCGTTTCCCCCCCGCGAGTTTCTTGTCCGCCGCAAGCTGCAGGTTCGTTCCAGTCAGATGATCAGCAGATCCGCGGGAGTTGGTCCCCGACGAGGCAGTCGACGGCGCGCAAGTCCCCGATTGCGGTCGGCAGCAGGACGCCCGGCTTCCCAACGGCACCTTCCCTCGCTCGCTTGGAGTCCTGCCTCCGAAGCCATAACGGAAAAGGGCCGCCCGCGGAATTCCGCAAGCGGCCCTGAAGTTGTTATGGCTCC
>MGQW01000082.1 GCA_001798885.1 Deltaproteobacteria bacterium RBG_16_64_85 | reverse complement strand
TGATGATCGTGTCGAGGGCCACGGCGGTCTTGCCCGTCTGGCGGTCGCCGATGATGAGCTCGCGCTGCCCGCGGCCGATCGGGATCATCGAGTCAATCGCCTTGATTCCGGTCTGGAGCGGCTCTTTCACCGGCTGGCGCCTGACGATCCCCGGGGCAATGAGCTCGATGCGGCGGGATTCCTTCGTCTCGACGGGCCCCCTGCCGTCGATCGGCTGCCCCAGGGAGTTCAACACGCGCCCGACCATCGCGTCCCCGACCGGCACCTCGACGATGCGGCCGGTGCGGCGGACGACGTCCCCCTCCTTGATCAGGTGGTCATCCCCCAGGAGCGCGATGCCGACGTTGTCCTCCTCGAGGTTCAGCACAATCCCCCGGACCTCCCCGGGGAACTCGAGAAGCTCCCCCGCCATCGCCTTCTCCAGCCCGTGGACGCGGGCGATGCCGTCCCCGACGGACAGGACGACGCCTGTCTCGGCGACGTCGATCCGCTTTTCGTACCCCTTGATCTGGCTCTTGAGAATTTCCGTGATTTCTGCAGCGCGGATGCTCATGGCGCCTGCCTCACCCCTTTTGTAAATTTTCCCGGATCTGGGACAATTGCGTGCGAACGCTCCCGTCGTACACCGTGGAGCCCACCTTCACCACCATCCCGCCCAATACGGCGGGATCCAGCTTCTCTTCCAGCTCGATTCGCTTTCCCGTCTGTCGCTCCAGGAGGGCCCTCAGAAAGTCCCTCTGCGTGTCCGAAAGGGTCTCCGGGACGGTCACCTCGACCCGCTCGATCCCCTCCAGCTCCTCGACCATGCGGCGCAGTTCGGGGAGGATCTGGGGGAGGATGTTCATCCGGCGCTTGTCGACGAGCAGGCGCAGGAAGTTCATCGTGACGGGAAGGAAGCCTGCCGGGGAAAACGTGGCCTCGAGGACGGCCTGCTTGTCGCGGCGGTTGATGTGCGTGGCTTCCAGGACCTCGCGCAGATCGGTGCCCTCCGCGAGGAGGCGGGCGAACCGCTCGACCTCGGAGAGGACCCTTCGGACCTGCCGCTCCTCCTGCCCGATGTCGAGCAGCGCGCGGGCGTACCTTCGGGCCAGGGCGCTTCCGATCATTGCAGGATCTCCCGGATCTTCTCGACGTTCTCCAGCACCAGCCGCTCCTGGTCCTCGTGGGTGATCGCCTTCTTCACGATCTCCTCGGCCGTGCTGGTGGCGAGACTTGCCGCCTCTTTCCGAAGCTCCTTGCGGGCCTTCTTCACTTCCTGGTCCGCGGCGAACTGGGCCTGGATCCGCATCCGTTCGATCTCGGCCTGCGCCGTCTCGCGGATGCGCCGCGCCTCCTCCTCGGCCTCGCCCTCCATCTTCCGGTTCATCCCGGCAACCTCGTCGGAGAGCCTGGCCATCCGTGCCTCAATGGCGGAGAGCTTCGCGGCTGCGTCTTCCCGGGCGCGGGCGGCGTCCTCGATCGACTTGCGCAGCTGCTCGCTCCTTTCCTTCAGGAAGGAGGAAATCGGTTTTTTCAGGAAGAAGACGAGCACCCCGGCCAGGATGGCGAAGTTCACGGCCTGTTTGAGTAGGTCCGCCCAGGGAATCCCTTCGCTGTGGCCGGCGGCCCCTTCGGATGCGGCGGCAACCGCGGCGAAGGCAAGGAACGCCAGGGGGAGGAACCGTTTCACGCCACCGGTCTCCCGAGCACCTTGCCGGCGATCTCGACGGAAAGTCGCAATACCTCGGCGCGCAGCGTCTTCGCGACATCGATTTTCTCGGCTTCGATGCGGGCCTTCATCTCCTCTACGTGGCGGTTGCTCTCTTCGAGCACGGCCTCGACCCGCTTTCGCTCGAGGCGGCCGGCCTCCTCCATCTTCTTCCTCTTGGCCGCGAGCGACTCGACGGCGGCCTTGCGCAGGGACTCCTCGTATCGCGCCGTCAGGCCTTCCGCCTCCGCCAGAAGTGTTTTCGACTCCTCCACCGGCTTGTCGGAGCGGTTCTTGCGCTCCTGGAACGTGGAGAGGATCGGCCGGACCATCGTCACCGATAGGATGGACACCAGGGCCACCACGAGGACCATCTGGAGGAGGGCGAGCTGGGTGATTCCCAGCGTCTCGAAAATTTTGCCAACAAGTTCCATGAATCCCTTTCCCCCGGATTTCCCAAACAGGCAAGCGGTCGGCTGGAATAACGTGAAACGAAAAAATTGATATCACGCGAAGGAACAGCGTGTCAAGCGGTTTATGTATACCGTATACAAGAAGGTCCGGGCGTATTAATGTCGCGGGCGCCGGGGTTTCCCCCGGCGCCCTCGTCACCCCTCGTCGCACTCCCGGGTTCGGGAGGCTTCTTTCATGGACGGCAAGCCGTCCGCGAGGTTACTTCTTCGGCGCCTCGGCTGGCTTCGGAGCCTCGGCCGGAGCGGCCGGTGCTGGCTTGGCAGCGTTATCAGCCGGTGCCGCCGCAGGCGGAGCCGGCGGGGGAGGAGGCGGTGCCTTTTGCTCCGCGCAGGCGGAGAGGCCGATCGTCGCCGCGAGCAACAGCCCGAGGAACAGTGCCCAGTACTTACGCATTTCTTGTCACTCCTTTCCCTTCTAGGATTTATCCGTTACCGGATACAAGGTTTGGGTTTCTTCTGCGGCGAAATATAGCACAAGAAAGCCGCGATGCAATCATTTTTTTTGCTTCCTTTCTTCCGCTACCGTCCTCCGAAGAGAAGCTCGCACAGCCGAATAAACTCCCCTTCGGAAAAGTACGCTACCTCGAAAATCCCTTTTTTCTGAGTCCCGCGGATCCGGACTTTCGTCCCTCCCCGGCGGGACAACTTCTCCTCCAGGTCCTTCAGGTGCGGATCGTGGCGGATCGGCCTCCGCGCGGGTCTCTTCCTCCCGTCCTCCTGGCACAGCCGCTCCACCTCCCGAACGGAAAGCCCCTTGCGCAGGGCGGCGGCGAGGATGCCGGAGAGCCTCTCCGGCGGGGCGGAGAGCAGCGCTCGCGCGTGGCCTGCCGACAGCCTACCGTCCATGACGGCCTGCTTGACCTGCGCCGGGAGCTTGAGGAGCCGCAGGCTGTTGGACACGGTGACCCGGTCCTTCCCCACCCGTTTGGCGATTTCCTCCTGCGAGAGGGAGAACTCGTGCGCCAGCCGGTGGTACCCCTCCGCCAGTTCGATGGCGTTCAGGTCGGCCCGCTGGACGTTCTCCACGATCGTCGCCTCGAGGGACTCGCGGTCGGACAGTTTCCTCACAACCGCGGGCACCGTCTCGATGCCGGCCGCCTGCGCTGCGCGAAGCCTGCGCTCCCCCGCGACCAGTTCGTACCCCTCAGGGGTCGACCGGACGAGCACCGGCTGCAGGACCCCCTTTTCGCGGACCGAATCGACCAGCTCGCGGAGATCTTCCTGGGAGAAGGTCCGCCGTGGCTGCCAGGGGCTGGTCCGGATCTGGCCGACGGGGATCCACAGGAACTCCGCATCGCGCTCGACGGTCCCCGGCAGAAGAGCGGAGAGCCCCCTCCCCAATACTTTCTTCTTCAGCGGATCGGGCTTTCGTTCCATCGGCTCACCATCTCTCTCGCCAGCTCGAGGTAGCTTTGCGCCCCGCGGGAACTGACGGCGTACAAAAGGGCCGGCTTCCCGAAGGACGGAGACTCGGACAGGCGCACGTTGCGCGGTATAACCGCCCGATATACTTGACCTTTTAGGTTTTCGCGGGCCTCGGCGGCGACCTGGTGGGAGAGGTTGTTCCGGGCGTCGAACATCGTGAGGACCACTCCTTCAATGGACAGGTGGGGATTCAATCCTTCCCGGATCTTCGCGATCGTCCGGTAGAGGCTGGTCAGCCCCTCGAGGGCGTAATATTCGCATTGGAGCGGGATGAGGACCGATCGCGCTGCGCACAGGGCGTTCACGGTAAGCAGCCCCAGGGACGGCGGGCAGTCGATGAGGATCACGTCGTATGCCGACTCGATCGGGCGAAGAGCCTCGGAAAGCCTCGACTCGCGCCGCGGAAGGGAGACGAGCTCGATCTCCGCACCGATCAGATCCGCCGAGGCGGGAATCACCTGGAGGAACGGGAGCTCCGTTTCCCGGACGGCCTCAGCGGCAGGGATCTCTGCAAGAAGGACACGGTAAATGTTCTTGCCGGATTCCTCTCCCCCGGGCTCGCCCCCCACGCCAGAGGTCGCGTTGGCCTGCGGGTCGAGGTCGACCAGGAGCGTTTTCTTCTCCATGACCGCAAGGGAAGCGGCAAGGTTGATCGCGGTGGTGGTTTTCCCCACCCCCCCCTTCTGGTTCGCAACGGTGATGATCCGGGCCAATCCCTGCGCACTCCGGCGGTTCAGATATTATTTATGGAAAACAACGGTATCTTGTACCACGCGGTGGGGGGGAGAGGGAACGAAAAACTTCCGCGTCAAAGGGAAAGAGACTCGTCAGCGCGAGCGCCGATCGCCTCCGCGGATGCGGATTCATGGCCGCTTGTATTACTGCAAGTGTTCCCCGCGCTACGTAGCGTCCCCCGCCAGCCGGATCTCCCGGATCTCGCGGACCCCCATTCCGTGAGGAAGCGTGAACGGCAGGCGCGCGCCGTGCCGTGCGCCGGGAGGAAGTTCCTCCACCGCCCTCCCCCGCGTTGGGCGGCGGACCATCTCCCCCGGCCCGGTCATCAGGAGCAGGCGCCCCCCCGGCAGAAGATACGGAACCAGAACCTTCGCGGCTTCCTGGGGAGATCGCGTCGCACGCGTGACGATCTGCTCGAACCGGCCGAGCGGCAGGGGCCTCCGGGGCTCGAGCCGGCCGCGGACCACCTCTGCGTTGCGCAGGCCCAGCAGCGTGCATGTGTGGGAAAGAAACGCGCACTTCTTCGCGGAGGACTCGACCAGCACCACGTGCGCATCCGGAAGGGCGGCCGCCAGAGGGATGCCGGGGTAGCCGGCCCCGGATCCGAAGTCCAGCGTCCGGCCGGGGAAGGGGGCAAACGACAAGAGAAGCAGGGAATCGAGGATGTGCTTTATGGCCACCTCCTCCGGCGCCGTGATGGCGGTCAGCCGGATGGACCGGTTCCACCGCAGCATCTCCCCGGCGTGTCGGACAAGCAGTGAAGCTGCCCCTGCGGGAAGGGAAATCCCCACTTCAGAGAGGAGGGCCGAAAGCCCCGCCGCCGTGAGAGGGTTCGTCACCAGCACCGTTCCACGTGGAACATTCGCTTTAACCCCTTGATACGAATGGATGATTGCCTGCAAGGAAGGCGCTTCGCCTCCGAGGTTCGCCTTTCTCACTCCGGCGATGAAGGACGCGACGCCCCTTTGTTCCGCTTCAGGGCCACCAAGAGCAGGGCCACTGCAGCCGGGGTCACCCCGGGGATGCGCCGCGCCTGCCCGATGGAGGCGGGCCGGACGCGGACCAGCTTGTCCCGTACTTCGGCGGAGAGGCCGTAGACCGACTCGAAGGGGAATCCAGACGGAAACCGCATCTCCTCGTACTTGCTGAGTTTTTTGGCCTCCTCCTCCTGGCGGCGGATATAGCCCTCGTACTTGACGGTGAGCTCGGCCTGAAGAGCCACCCCGGGCTCCGCTCCCGCGAGGTCGCCGTCGCAGGAAAGAAGCATCGCCACGGAAACCTCCGGCCGGCGGAGGAGCTCCGCGTAGGTAATCCCGGTCCGGACCGGCCCTCCCCCCCCCTCTTCCGCCAACCGGCAGATCGGGTGGCCCGGTGTGACCCTGGTCTCCTCGAGCCGGCGCAGGAATCCGGACAACCCGTCGCGTTTCCGGAGGAACTCCCGGTAGCGCTCTTCCGGGAGCAGCCCCACCCGGTGCCCGGTTTCGGAGAGCCGCAGGTCGGCATTGTCCTCACGAAGGAGAAGCCGGTACTCCGCACGGGAGGTGAACATCCGGTACGGTTCCGGCGCCCCCTTGGTGACCAGGTCGTCGATCAGGACCCCGATGTAGGCCTCCGCCCGTCCAAAGACCACCGGCGGCTCGCCCCGGACCTTCCGGGCGGCATTCATCCCCGCGGCAATCCCCTGCGCTGCCGCCTCCTCGTACCCGCTGGTGCCGTTGATCTGCCCGGCATGGAAGAGGTTTTCCACGATTTTCGTCTCCAGCGACGGGTACAGCTGCACGGGATCGACGAAGTCGTACTCGATGGCGTATCCCGGGCGGACGATTTCCACCTGCTCCAGCCCTGGTATCGTTCGCAGCATCTTTACCTGGATGTCGTAGGGGAGGCTCGTCGACACCCCGTTGGGGTAATACTCGGCGGTACGCAACCCTTCCGGCTCCAGAAACACCTGGTGCCGCTCCTTGTCCGAGAAGCGGACCACCTTATCCTCGATCGACGGGCAGTAGCGGGGTCCGATCCCCCGGATCACGCCGGAGTACAGCGGCGAACGGGAGAGGCCCGACCGGATCGCCTCGTGCGTGGCCGCGTTGGTGTAGGTCATGTAGCAAGAGACCTGGGGTCGGGTGATCTTCCTGTTTCCGAAGGAGAACGGCACGGGTTCGGAGTCGCCCTCCTGCCGGACCGTACGGGAAAAGTCGATCGTCTTGCCGTCCACACGCGGGGTCGTTCCGGTCTTGAGCCGGCCCACGGAGAAACCCAGTGACCGCAGCGAGTCGGAGAGCTTCATCGCCGGGAAATCTCCCGCGCGCCCCGCGGGGAAATGGACCAGCCCGATGTGGACAAGCCCTTTTAAAAACGTTCCGGGACACAGGATAACGGTCTTTCCACGGTACCGGACCCCCAGGTTCGTCTCCACCCCGACGGACTTCCCGCCCTCCGTGAGAACGGCGTCGACCATCGCCTGTTTGACATCCAGGCCGTAGACGCTCTCCAGGACCTGCTTCATGCGGAGGCGGTAGAGCTGCTTGTCCGCCTGGGCGCGGGAGGAGCGCACCGCCGGGCCCTTGCTCGTGTTGAGCTGCCGGAACTGGATCCCCGTAGCGTCGATGGTTTTCGCCATCTCGCCGCCCAGCGCGTCGATCTCGCGGACCAGGTGCCCCTTGGCCAGCCCGCCGATCGCGGGGTTGCAGGACATCAGGCCGATCGCATCCGCGTTGATGGTGAGGAGGAGCGTGCGGCACCCCATCCGCGCGGCGGCCAGGGCCGCCTCGCAGCCGGCATGCCCTCCGCCGACGACGATCACTTCGTATTCTGTCGGATATTCATACGTCATATCAGATGGTTATTCTCTCCTGTTCCACGTGGAACATCCCGTCGGGGACATTCCTTTGGGGGACATTCATTAACTCCAGTCTCCAGCCGAATGAGTGTCCCCCGCCAGTGTTGCGGATTGTCCCCGCCCGCCTACTTCCCGATGCAGAAGGAGCCGAAGATCGCGTCGAGGACTTCTTCCGGAGCAATCTCGCCGGTGAGCTCCGAGAGCGCCTCCGCCGCCTCCCGGACGTCGGCAGCCGGAAACTCCAGGGAAAGCCCCTCCCCCACAGCCAGCGAAGCCCGGGATAGCGCATCGACCGCTTTCTTGACGGCGTTTACATGGCGCAGGCGGGTCATCGGCGCCTCGGCCATCCTGGCACCCCCTTCCGGGACCAGCTCCCGGGTCATCGCCTGCAGCATCGCTTCCATTCCCTCCCCGGTCTTCGCGGAGACGGAGAGCACTCCCCGGCTCCCCCCCCCGTGGAAATCCCTGCCGGTCTCCGCGGGCGGGAGGTCGCTCTTGTTCAGCAGGAGGAGGTGCGGCCGGTCGGCCACCTCTTCGTAAGCGCGCCGGTCCTCGTCGCATGCAGCCCGGCTCGCGTCAAGAAGGAAGAGGGCGAAGTCCGCCTCCGACAGGATCTGGCGGCTTCGCCGGACTCCTTCCCGCTCCACCGGGTCCTCCGTTTCCCGCAGCCCGGCCGTGTCGACCAGGCGGACCGGGATCCCCGACAGGGTCAGCTCTCCCGAAAGATAGTCGCGCGTGGTCCCCGGGATCTCGGTGACGATGGCCCGCTCCTCCCCCAGAAGCCGGTTCAGCAGCCGGGATTTCCCCACGTTGGCCACTCCGGCGATGGCGACGATCGCCCCCTCGCGCAGGCGGTGCCCAAGGTCGTAGGACTGGAGATACCGGGAGAGAGAAACACTAATTTCTAATATCCGTTCCTCAACTTGCGCTACAGGAAAAGAGGAGATGTCCTCCTCGTCGGAGAAATCGATGGAGGCCTCCATTCGGACCAGGAGAGACAGCATCCGCTCCCGAAGATTCACCACGACGTCCCGGATCCCCCCTTTCAGCTGGCGCAGCGCGGCGCGGGCCGAGGCCGCTGTTCTCGCCTCGATGAGGTCGCAAAGTCCTTCTGCCTGAGTCAGGTCCATCTTCCCGTTCAGGAAGGCCCGGCGGGAGAATTCCCCCGGGGCCGCAGGAATCGCGCCCAGGGCACACGCCGCGGCCGCCGTTTCCTCCACGAGGATCGGGTTGCCGTGGAGATGGATTTCGACCACGTCCTCGCCGGTGAAGCTGTGCGGCGCGGGAAAACAGACCGCCAGCCCGGTGTCGACTTCCATTCCGGCGGCGTCGCGTATCGTGCAGCGGGAGAGCGTGCGCGCGGGCTGGGCAGCGGGGTCGATATCCGCCAGCCGGCGCACGATGGGAAACGCGTCCGGGCCGGAAAGGCGCAGGATGGAGACGGCTCCCGCGCCGGGCGGGGTCGCGGGGGCGACGATCGTCGTTTCGTCCCGGGATCGTCCCTCGTCCACGGGAGGCTCCTTCATTGCCTGGATGCTCGGCGCGCCGCTGTACGAAAGACGCTGCGCCTTCCGTGGCGGCTGCGTCCCCGGTCAAGCATCTTTCGTTACGCGGGGTGGGCCTTGGCCGCCTCGGCCTGCGCGTTGTGGATCAGCTGCTGGCCGATGCTCAGGACGTTGTTGGCCAGCCAGTAGATGACCAGTCCCGTCGGGAACCCCCAGAACATGAAGGTGAAGATGACGGGCATCAGCAGCATGATCTTCTGCTGGTTGGGGTCGCCCGCCGACGGGGTCATCTTCTGCTGGACGAACATGGAGATCCCCATCAGGAGCGGGAGGAGCCGGATCGGGATCGTGTATCCCGCCACCGCGATGTCCCACAGGCGCTCGGGGGCCGAGAGATCGTTGATCCACAGGAAGAACGGCGAGTGGCGCAGCTCGATCGTCACCAGGAGTCCCTTGTAGAGCGCGATGAAAACCGGGATCTGCAAGAGCATCGGGAGGCAGCCGGAGAGCGGGTTGATCTTGTAGGTCTTGTAAAGGTTCATCGTCTCCTGGTTGAGCTTCTGCGCGTCGTCCTTGTACTTCTCCCGCAGCTTGACCAGGATCGGCTGGAGGTCCTGCATCTTTTTCATCGAGGCCATCGACTTCTGGGTGAGCGGGAAGAACAGGATCTTGATCAGGATGGTGAGGATGACGATGTCGATCCCGTAGTTGCGCGTCACCCGGTTGCTGGCGTTCAGCAGCCACACCAACGGCTTGGCCAGGAAGGAGAACCACCCGTAGTCGACAAGATCTTCGAGCCCCTTTCCCGTCTCCTTCAGCAGGCTGTACCTCTTGGGCCCTGCGAACACCCGGGCCTGGATGCGGACCATCTCGCCGGGCGACAGCGTCACCGGAGCGTCCGCGACCGACATCCGGATCCCGGTCTCCCCCACCAGCGCAATCCTCTCGAGCGTCCACGGCTTGTCCGGCAGCAGGATCAGTCCGAAATATTTCGAGTCGGCGGCGGCCCATGACACGGGATACTTCTCCACCTTCCCCTTCCCGATCGTCTTGAGGTCGAGCTGCTCGATCTTCCCCTTCGTTTCCACGACTGCGCCTGTGAAGGTGTACGAATCCGCCTCGAGCTCCCCCTTGAACTCCTGGGACAGCTCGAATCCCGGGCGCAGCCGGATCGCCTCCCGCGAGCCGTTGGACACCTGCTCGCGGACCTCGAAGTCGTACCGGTCGCCTGAAAACTCGTATTCCCGGACGATTCGCACGCCGCCGGAAGACTCCCAGACAAGGCGCACGATCCTTTTCTCTCCCGCCCGGACGGCCTGGGCATCGGGGGAGCTGGTTGAAAAGACCGGAACAGGCGGGAACGAGGGCTGGCTCTCGTCGAGATACAGGTCCAGCGGCAGCGGGCGGCCCCCCCCCGAGCCGATGATCTCGAGCGGCTTCCCCTTCGGACCGGGGACATCCTTGTACTCGTTCAGGCGGAACGACTGGACCCCCCCCCCGGCAGTGGTGATTGCAGCCGTGTAAAGCGGGGTTGATAGGTCGATCCGCCGTATCGGGGCGGAGGCCCTGGTCACCAGCCTCCCGGAAATCGGGGGCGTCGGCCCCGTGGCCGGAGACACCGCGGCGACCTCCTGCTGCGTGCCCGCCCGGGCGGCGTTGTCACGCCCCGCATCTTGTGCCGCTCCCTGCGGGGCCACCGGCTCCTTCGGGGGAGGCGCGATCACGTATTGATAGGCCAGTAAAATGGCGACCGACAAGACGATCGCCAGGATCATCCTTTTTTCCATTGAGCCCCCGTTCCAAAGAAATGGATCCTCCGCGGCAGATCGACGCCCCCCGGGCGAAACGGATGGCACCGCAGGATCCGCCAAATCCCGCAAAGAATCCCCAAGACAGACCCGTTCTCGCGGATAGAGCCTATCATATAGTCGGAGCAACTCGGATAGTAGCGGCAGCAGTCCCCAAGGGATGGGGAGATCGCCCGCTGGTAGAATTTCAGGGCGCCGACGGTGAGATCTCTTGCCCGCACAGAGAAGGTTCCTCCTTCCGTCCCCACCGACGCAAGATCGCGGGAAGAAGCTCCGCGGAAACCGCGGCCAGTCCCGGCCTGGAAGGGGCTTTCTTCGCCACGATGGCCGTGCGGCTCCCGCGGGGAAACACCTCGTATTTGTGGATTCGGTAGAACTCCCGCAGGACCCTTTTCATGCGGTTTCGCACGACGGCCCGGCCGACCCGCTTACCGACCGAGATGCCGACTTTCCTTACGTCCCCGCCGAGGAAATCGCGGTAGATGGTGAAGTGCGGAGTTGCGCCGCGCTCCCCTTTGCGCACCACCTCCCGGTACTCGCGATCGGAGCGCAGCCGCTCCTCCTTCAGAAACCGGAAATCACCGCCGTCCCCTCGCGGTCCACCCATCCCTTCGGGCAAGGTCACTTCTTGCCGCTGACCGTCACGGAAAGGCGCTTGCGCCCCTTGGCGCGACGCCGGGATAGAACCGCCTTTCCTCCCGGTGTCGCCATGCGAGCGCGGAACCCGTGGGTTCGTTTCCGCCGGATGTTGTGCGGCTGGTAGGTGCGCTTCATCCCTTCCACTCCTTCCTTCGTGGGATCCCAGAACCTATGGGAACTAGATAATTTATTCCCTTCCCCTTGCGCCTGTCAATCTCCTTTTCCGCCCTTGTGGTACACTGCTGGCGTCATGGAACGGAAGCGTCAGCGTGGCTTCGACCTGCGCCGGCTTCTCGCCTTTCCGCTGCTTCAGGCAGCGGGGGAGGGGACCAGCGCGTCCCCTTCGGAAGGCGAACTCCTCTTCGAACTGACGGGCGAGAACCCCGGAAATCTTCTCTTCGGCCGATTCGACACGGAAGAGGTTCGATCCCGGCTGGCCCGGGCCGGAATCCTCGATGGGCTTTCCCGGAGGAGATACCCCGATCCGTTTCTCCTCTTGGAATGCAAGGACCCGGCGGACCAGCGCGTCTCCCTGTTCGCCGGATCGGCTTCCCGCGACCGCCTTCTCCTCGAGGCGAGACTCCAGCTGTGCCGCTTCCATCCCCGCAGGGCCATCGGGCCATTCACCGAAGAGAGCACCCTCCGCATGCTGATCATCCATTGGCTCTCCCTCTCCGATCCCGACCGGCCGTTCACGGCCGAGCGCCCCAGCCTCCCGGGCCAGCATCGCCCGGGGTTGGGCCTCCTGCCGCAAAGCATCGCGCTCCTGCAGGACCTTGGACGGGAACTGCCCCTCGATGGAGTCCTCGACGTCCCCGACCACTTCCACACGGCCCTGTTCTACTCCCGCAATTTCCGGTTCCTGGAGCCGGAGAACGAAGGGCGCTTCCAGGCGATCGCACGCGACCTCAAGGGAATTCCCCTGGCGCTGGCCTCCGAGGCGATCTCCTTTGGATGCCTGATCCATGCAGACACGGACGAGCCGCTCCCCTGGGACCCGGCGGAGCAGGTCCTGCCGATCCGCGGTCCCCTGCGCAGCTATCTTCTGTCGCCCGAATACCGTCGCCTCCGGGACCGGGCTTTTTCGGCCCTCCGGGTGGGCATCGACTGGGACCGCTACCGCGGGAAAATAGCCGAAAGAGGCGCGGCGAGAAAATATCCTTGATTCCAATTTGAGGCGTGTGATACCCTTCCTTCGCCCTGCAACCGCAGGGGGGGCAAGAGCGCAGATGTCCCTTTCAATGTGAAACCTCGCGTCGCTCTTGGGAAATTGTAGCCTTTATATAGATAAGTGGCTGTAAATAAAAGAGAAAAAAGTTATCCACACCTGTGGATAACCATGTTGGCAACTTTCCGCGGCGAAGGGCCTTAAAGCATCAAGAATGAACGCATATTTCTTCCATTTCCCCACCCCTTCCCGCGCCCTTCCGGCGGTCCCGCAATGACCTCGCAGGTGTGGGGGAGGATCCTGGATCGCCTCAAAGAGTCGGTCAGCGACCAGGTCTATGAGACCTGGCTGCGGCCCCTTCGTTTCGTCACGCAGGAAGGCTCCCTTTTGCTGGTGGCAACGCCTCACCAGTTCTTCAAACAGTGGATCGACGAAAATTATTTCCCGCAGATCGAGGAAGCCGCGCGCAAAGAGCTGGGAAGCAACACCTCCATCGAGATCGTGGTGGGAGGGGAGGAAGACGGCGAGGTGGTCCGCGATGCGCAGGACCTGGATCTTGAGTTGCCTTTAAAGGCCGTGCCGCCTCGGCAGAGGAACCGCAACGGGGTACTGAACACGCGGTACACCTTTGACCACTTCGTTGTCGGTGTGGGGAACCAGTTCGCGCAGGCGGCTTCCTTCGCCGTAGCGACCGACCCGGCCAAGAGCTACAACCCCCTCTTTATTTACGGAGGCACGGGGCTCGGGAAAACCCATCTCCTACACGCGATCGGGAATCTCGCCTTCGAGCGGAACCCTCGGATCCGGATCTGCTACATCACCGCGGAGAAGTTCACCAACGAGCTGATCTACTGCCTGCGGACCAACCGGATGCCCGTTTTCAAGGAGAAGTACCGGAACGTGGACATGCTCCTCGTGGACGACGTGCAGTTCATCGCCGGCAAGCAGCGCACGCAGGAAGAGTTCTTCCACACGTTCAACGACCTGTACTCCTCGCGCAAGCAGATCGTGGTGTCCAGCGACAAGTTCCCCAAGGAGATTCCGGACCTGGAAGAAAGGATCCAGTCCCGCTTCGAGTGGGGGCTGGTGGCCGACATCCAGGCGCCGGACATGGAAACGCGAGTGGCGATCCTCAACCGGAAGGCCGAGGCGGACCAGATTTCCCTCCCGCAGGAAGTCGCGCTTTTCCTTGCGACCGCCATCAAGACGAACATACGCGAACTGGAGGGGTCGCTGGTCCGGATCGGCGCACATGCATCGCTTACCAAGCGGGAGATCAACCTGGATCTGGCCCGCGAAGTGCTCTCCCACCTGATCGACAATGCGGAACAGGAGATCTCACCGGACAGGATCGTAAAGGCCGTCGCCGAGTATTACAACGTCAAGATTTCCGACCTGCGCTCCGACCGCAAGCACAAGGTTGTTGCCCTCCCGCGGCAGGTGGCGATGTACCTCATGCGAAGCCTGACCCGTTGCTCTCTCCCCGACATCGGACTCCGGTTCGGAGGAAGAGACCACACCACCGTGATGTACGCCGTAAAAAAGATAGGAAAGAAAGTTCTGGAAGATGTATCTTTGAGGAACACCGTCGATGCTCTCCGGAAAAACCTGGAGGGATAGCCTTGTGGAATGGGGAGGGATGAATTTTTACTCCACAGGATCGGATTCCAACAGGAGCGAGTTGCGAGCAGGTTGTTCTCCCGGCATCTGCCGACCCTTCCGGGAGTTTCGCCCGCTATCCACAATTTCACAGACTCTACTATGACTACTGGTTTTCGAAATCTTCCTAACAGAAGAGGATCGACATGAACTTTACCGTGGAACGTGACCAGTGGATCGGATTGCTGACCCGCGTGCAGGGCATCTCGGAGCGCCGGCACACCATGCCGGTGCTCTCCCACGCACTGCTCTCGGTGGGAAAGTCCGAGGTAACGCTCGTGGCGTCCGACCTGGAGATCGTCGTCCGGTGCGTGCAGCCGGTGGAGGCGAGGGAAGCCGGTTCGATCGCCCTTCCCGCGAGGAAGTTGTTCGACATAGCGAAGGTTCTTCCAAAGGGTCCCGTTTCCATCACCGGCCGGGAAGGGAATTCCGTGGACATCTCTGCGGGTCAGGGGCACTTCCGCCTTGCCGGACTCCCCAGCCAGGAGTTTCCGGAGATGCCGGAGGTCCCGAAAGCTGACCCCGTTTCCGTGGATTCGGAGGTGTTCCGGAAACTTGTCGATCGAGTGGGAGCGTTCTCATCTTCCGATGAGACCCGCTACAACCTGGCAGGCATCCTGCTCGAGAAGCTGGATGTGGAGGGAAAGATTTTTCTTCGAATGGTGGCGACGGACGGACACCGGTTGGCGATGGCCGATGGAGAAGTTCCCGAATTGGGCGGACTGCTCGTTGAGAAGCGGGTTCTCGTCCCCAAGAAGGGACTCTTCGAGATCCGAAAGCTTGCGGAAGGAGGACCGGGGTCGCTGGTGCTGTCCGCCTCCGATAAATTTCTCTTTGCCGGGAAAGGGGACACCGAGCTCTGGGTCCGGCTGCTGGACGCGGAGTTTCCCGACTATCGGCAGGTGGTTCCCAAGGACAATCAGCAGGTGGCCCGCGTGCCGAGGGAGGCGTTCGCGGAGTCCCTTCGACGCGTTGCCGTGATGGCGCCGGAGAAGGTCCACAGCGTACGGCTTTCGTTCTCGGGGAAGCAACTCGAGATCTCGACGGCGAGCCCCGAGCTCGGAGAGGCGAGGGATCTTCTCGGGGTGGAGTACGACGGGGCTCCGGTGAAGATCGGGTTCAACGGTCGGTACCTACAGGACGCAATCAGCGGTATCGAAGAGGAGACGGCGCGCATCGAGTTCAAGGACGACGTCTCCCAGGTCATCGTCCGCCCGGAGGAGGACCGCAGCTACCTCGCCATCATCATGCCGATGAGGATCTTCTAAGGGGTCTTGAACAGGAGGCGCCGGATCCTCTCCGGCGCCAATGTATTCCACCGTTCCGCTGCGATCTGTAATATAATAAACCGATTAATCTCCATGGGATTGGTGAGTCATGCCCGACGGCCCGAACGGTGGTGTCCGAAACGGTAACGGCGCTGCCGAGTATACAGGCGAAAACATCCAGATTCTCAAGGGGTTGGAGGCTGTCCGAAAGCGCCCGGCGATGTACGTAGGGAGCACGGACACCCACGGACTCCATCACCTGGTGTACGAGGTCGTCGACAACTCCATCGACGAGGCGATGGCGGGATTCTGCGACGCCATCTCCGTCACGATCCACACGGACAACTCCATCACGATCGACGACAACGGTCGCGGCATTCCGGTCGATCGGATCGAGGAAGAGGGGAAACCCGCAGCCGAAGTCGTTTTGACGGTGTTGCACGCCGGCGGGAAGTTCGACCGGGAGTCCTACAAGGTGTCGGGAGGACTGCACGGAGTCGGCGTGTCGGTGGTGAACGCCCTCTCCGAGTCTCTCTCGGCCGAGATCCGCAGGGACGGCAACGTCTACAAGATCGCTTTCGCTCGCGGGGAGACGGTCCTCCCTCTGAAGGCCGTCGGGAAGTCGCGCAAGAGCGGGACGAAGATCACCTTCAAACCCGATTCGGAAGTCTTCACGGAGACCGAGTTCTCCTTCGACGTGCTTTCCGGGAGACTCCGGGAACTCTCCTTCCTCAACGCGGGCCTGAAGATCGTCATCCTGGACGAGCGCACGGGGAAGACGCACGAGTTCCAGTACAAGGGCGGGATCGTCTCCTTCGTACAGCACCTGAACCGCAACAAGACGCCTCTCCACGGCAAGCCGATCTACATCGAGGGGGAAAAGGACGGCGTCGTGATCGAGGTGGCGCTCCAGTACAACGATTCCTACCAGGAGACGATCTTCACCTTCGCGAACAACATCAACACGCACGACGGCGGCACGCACCTGATCGGCTTCCGCTCGGCGCTCACGCGGGCGATCAACCAGTACGCCAACGCGGGGAACCTGCTGAAGGGAGTCAAGGAGAACCTGACCGGGGACGACCTGCGGGAGGGGTTGACGGCCGTCGTCTCCGTCAAGGTCCCCGAACCTCAGTTCGAGGGGCAGACCAAAAACAAGCTCGGCAACAGCGAGGTCAAGGGGCTGGTCGACTCGATGGTCTACGAGAAGCTCGTCAACTTCTTCGAGGAAAACCCCTCGGTGGCGAAAAAGATCGTCGAGAAAGCGCTCGAGGCGGCGCGGGCCCGGGAGGCGGCGCGCAAGGCGAAGGAGCTCGCCCGGCGGAAAGGGGCCCTCGATTCCGCGGGGCTGCCCGGCAAGCTCGCCGACTGCCAGGAGCGGGATCCCGCCCGGTGCGAGCTCTTCATCGTGGAGGGGGACTCCGCCGGCGGATCGGCCAAGCAGGCCCGGGACCGCCGCTACCAGGCGATCCTCCCGTTGAAGGGGAAGATCCTGAACGTGGAGAAGGCGCGGGTCGACAAGATGCTCTCCTCCCAGGAGATCCGGACGATGATCACGGCCCTGGGGACCGGAATCGGCAGCGAGGATTACGACCCGGCGCACCTTCGGTACGGCAAGATCATCATCATGACCGACGCCGACGTCGACGGTGCGCACATCCGGACGCTGCTCCTGACCTTCTTCTTCCGGAACATGCGGGATCTCTTCGAGCGGGGGAACATCTTTATCGCCCAGCCCCCCCTGTACGGCATCCGGAAGGGGAAGGAGATGACGTACCTGAAAGACGACGGCGCCTTCCGCGACTACCTGATCGAGAACGGCAGCGCGGGGCGAAAGATCGCTGCGAAGAACGGACAGGGGGGACTCTCCGGACAACGGATGGTCGCCTGGCTCAAGAAGATCTCCCGGCTGGAGACGATCGCGGTACGCTCCGAGCGCCGGGGTCTGCCCGCCTTCGTCCTGCTGTCGCTGGGGGCGCGTGCGGTAGAAGGAGCCAAGGCACTCTCGAACGGAGCGTCCGCAAAGTCGTTCTTCACGTCGCTGATCAAGGAGTGGAAGGTCACGCGCCCCGAGGTTTCTCACGTGACGGTTTCCATCGACCCCGACCCCGACACCGACGGCGACGGGGTGCGCGCCCTCCTGCGATGGAAGCGGGGCGGACTGCCGATGGAGTGCCTGGTGAACCGGCGCCTGATGGAGTCGGCGGACCTGCGGGAGGCCAACATCCTTTCCTCCCAGATCCGCGAATCCCTCCCGCCGCCCTACCGGCTGGAAGGGGAAGGGACGTTCCCGGAGGCGGACGGACCGCTCTGCCTGCTCGACCAGATCCTCGAGGCCGGGAAGAAAGGGCAGACCATCCAGCGATACAAGGGCCTGGGCGAAATGAACCCCGAGCAGCTCTGGGCCACCGCCATGAACCCGGAGACCCGGGAGCTGCTTCAGGTGGAAGTGGGGGACGAGACCGACGCCGACGAGATCTTCTCGAGGCTGATGGGCGACCAGGTCGAGCCCCGGCGGGAATTCATCGAAAAGAACGCCCTGGACGTCACCTCCCTGGATATCTGATCCGATAGGAGTGCCATAGGAGATGGAACTCTTCAGCCGGCCTGCGCAGAGGCGCACCGTCCAGGACGAGATGTGCCGGAGCTACCTCGATTACGCGATGAGCGTGATCGTGGGCCGCGCACTGCCCGACGTGCGCGACGGACTGAAGCCCGTCCAGCGGCGCATCCTCTACGCGATGTACGAGCTGGGCAACGAGTACGGCAAGCCGCACAAGAAGTCCGCCCGCATCGTCGGGGACGTCATCGGCAAGTACCATCCCCACGGAGACACCGCGGTCTATGATGCGCTCGTGCGGATGGTCCAGGACTTCTCGCTGCGGTACCCGCTGGTGGACGGGCAGGGGAACTTCGGCTCGGTGGACGGCGACTCGGCCGCCGCCATGCGGTACACCGAGATCCGGATGGCCAAGATCGCCTCCGAGCTCCTTTCCGACCTCGACAAGGAAACGGTCGAGACGACCCCCAACTACGACGGGTCGCTTACGGAGCCGCGCGTCCTGCCGGCGCGCATCCCCAACCTGCTGGTGAACGGCAGCGCGGGAATCGCGGTCGGGATGGCCACCTCCATCCCGCCCCACAACCTCGGGGAGGTGCTGGACGCCCTGGTCGCCCTCATCGCCAACCCGGAGATCACGGTCGACGAGCTGATGGAATGCATCCCCGCGCCCGACTTCCCCACGGGCGGGATCCTCTACGGGCTGGATGGGGTCCGGGAGGCGTACCGCACGGGGCGAGGCAGCGTGCAGATCCGGGCCCGCGCGTTCATCGAGAAGGCGAAGAAGGGGGACCGCGAGTCGATCGTCATCACCGAGATTCCCTACCAGGTGAACAAGGCGCGTCTCATCGAGAAGATCGCGGACCTGGCGCGGAACAAGGAGATCGAGGAGATCTCCGACATCCGGGACGAGTCCGACCGCGACGGCATGCGGGTGGTCGTCGAACTGAAGAAGGACGCCATCTCCGAAGTGGTCTTGAACAACCTCTACAAGCAGACGCAGTTGCAGACCTCCTTCGGCGTGCAGCTACTGGCGATCGTCCAGAACCAGCCCCGCACGCTCAGCCTCAAGCAGATGCTGGAGGAGTTCCTGGCGTTCCGCAGGGAGGTCGTCACCCGCCGGACCCTGTTCCTGCTCAAGAAAGCCGAGGCCCGGGTTCACATTCTGGAGGGCCTGAAGATCGCGCTGGACCACCTGGACGCGGTGATCCAGCTCATCCGGAGGTCGAAGGATCCCAAGGAAGCCAAGGAAGGCCTTGTGGCGAAGTTCGGCCTGACGGAGATCCAGGCGCAGGCGATCCTCGACATGCGGCTGCAGCGGCTGACCGGCCTCGAGCGGGAGAAGATCCTCCAGGAATTGAAGGACGTTAAGGCGGAAATCGCCGGGCTGAAAAAGATCCTGGCGGAGGAGAAGGAGCTTCTACGGGTCGTCGCGGACGAGTTCCGGGAGATCCACAAGGCCTACGCCGACCTGCGCCGCTCGCAGATCGTCCGGGAGACGAAGGACATCCGGCTCGAGGACCTCATCGTCGACGAGGAGATGGTGGTTACCGTATCCCACACGGGGTACATCAAGCGCAATCCGATCAGCCTCTATCGGACGCAGCGCCGCGGGGGCCGGGGCAAGGTGGGGATGGGGACGAAGGAAGAGGACTTCGTCGAGAGCGTCTTCATCGCCTCCATGCACACCTACATCATGTTCTTTTCCAACACCGGAAAGGTGTACTGGCTCAAGGTCCACGAGCTGCCGGAGGCCAGCCGCGCCGCCAAGGGTCGGGCCATCGTGAATCTCCTGTCCCTGTCGCCGGGGGAATCGATCTCCACGATCCTGCCGGTCAAGGAGTTCGTGGAGGGGAAACACGTGGTGACGGCGACCGCCCAGGGGGTCATCAAGAAGACGGAGCTCATGGAATACTCCCGGCCGCGGGCGGGAGGCATCATCGCCATGGGCTTGAACGAGGGCGACCAGCTGATCGCCACGGCGATCACGTCGGGGCAGGACGAGGTCTTCCTCTCCACCCGGCACGGGATGTCGATCCGGTTCCGCGAGGAAGACGTCCGCGCCATGGGCCGGGCCGCCGTGGGGGTCCGGGGGATCGACCTGGAGAAGGGGGACGCGGTCGTCGGCATGGAGATCCTCCGTCCCCAGGGGATGCTCCTCACGGCGACGGAGAACGGGTTCGGCAAGCGCACCGGCATCGAGGAATACCGGGTCCAGTCCCGGGGCGGGAAGGGGGTCATTACCCTCAAGGTCACCGAGAAGACCGGGGCGATCGTCGGGGTGGCGCAGGTGTCGGAAGGCGACGACGTAATGCTGATCACCGACTCCGGCAAGATCATCCGGATGGCCGTCGATGAGATTCGCGTCATCGGCCGGAACACCCAGGGGGTCCGCCTGATCGGGCTGCAGGAGAACGAGCGCGTCGCCTCGCTGGCCCGTTTGGCGGAAAAGGAGGAATAGGCCGGAACGCGCGATGGCAAGATCGTTCGGTGTCATCTGGCTCTGCCTGGGTCTCCTCGCCCTCCCGGCCTGCACGGACCCGGCCCGGGAGCGGTTTGAGGCGGCGGAAAAGGCGCTGCTGGAGCAGAAGATGGAGTCCGCACTGGCGGGATACCGGTCGATCCCCAAAGAGTTCCCCCAGTCGCGGTACGCACCCATCGCATTGTTGCGGCAGGGGGGGCTGTTCGGGTCCTTCTTCCGGAACTACCCGGCGGCCCTCGAGGCCTACGAGTCGCTCGTTTTCAATTACCCCAGAGCCGCGGAGGCGCCGCAGGCCCTGCTTCGCCAGGGAGAGATCCACCTCCTGCATTTCCTCGACTATGCCGCCGCGGCGGAGGACCTCGAATCGATCCGGCGGCAATTCCCCAGGTTCGCGGAGATGGACGAGGTGCTGCTCCTGCTCGCGAAGGCCTACGGCGGCATGGCCGACCCGTCCCGGCAGGTCGCCGCGCTCTCCGAGCTGACGGAGAGGTTCCCCGACTTCCCGCGGGCCGCGGAGGGCCGGTGGATGCTGGCATACGCGTACCTGGCGCAGGGGAAGTTCTTCGAGGCCGACCGGGAATTCCGCAAGCTCTTTTACCTTGTCTCCGACCGCAAGGCGATCACCCGCGCGCGCTGGGGAATGGCGCAGGCGCTCGAGGGGTCGGGGCAGCTGGGGGCCGCGGTGGAGCAGTACGAGGCGATTCGAAACGACTGGGAGGACCCGGCGTATGTCGCGGAGAAGATCGACCGTCTGAAGAAACGGATGAAGGCCCGGTAGCCGCCGTTCGAGCGGGAAAGGCGGAAGGGGAGCGGACATGGCGCAGGAAAGGGAAGCGCGGATTGCCGTGGTTGGGGGGGGGTCGTGGGGAACCGCGTTCGCCGCGATGCTTTCGGAGCGGCACGGCGACGTCTCCCTCTGGGTGCGCGAACCGGGGGTGTACGCGGAGATCCGGGAGGGGCGCGAAAATCGGACCTTTCTGCCCGGGTTCCCCGTCCCCTCGAAGGTACGGCCGACGATGGATCTGGCCGAGGCCCTTTTGGACCGGGAGATCGTGGCCGTCGCGGTCCCCTCCCATCACCTGCGAGCGGTGGTGCGGGGTGCAGCGAAACATCTTTTCCCCGGCGCCTGCGTGGTATCGCTCGCCAAGGGGGTGGAGAACGGGACCCTGCGGAGGATGACCGAAGTCCTCGCGGAAGAGCTGCCGGAGTTTTCGGGCCGGCTGGCAGCGCTCTCGGGGCCGACCTTCGCCCGGGAGGTCGCGGAGGGGAAGCCGACCGGCGCCACGGTGGCGGCGGCAAGCGTAAAGGTGACCGCCGTCCTGCAGGCCGCCTTCTCCGGGAAGCGGTTCCGGGTCTATGCGGAGACCGACGTGGTCGGCATCGAGATCGGCGGGGCGTTGAAAAACGTGATGGCCATCGCCGCCGGCATGTCCGACGGGCTGGGGTTCGGGCACAACGCCCGCTCCCTTCTTATCGCCCGCGGCCTGGCCGAGATCACCCGGCTGGGGGTGCGCCTGGGGGCCAGCCCGCAAACGTTCGCGGGGCTTTCGGGGCTTGGGGATCTCGTGTTGACCTGCACCGGGGACTTGTCGCGGAACCGGACGGTCGGGATGCGCGTCGGAAGGGGAGAGAGCGTCCGTGGGATCCTGTCGGGGATGAAGATGGTGGCGGAGGGGGTCAACACCGCGCGGGCGGCGGTCGACCTGTCCCGCCGGACGGGGGTGCCGATGCCGATCTCCGAGCAGGTGTACCGGATCCTGCACGAGGGGAAGGACGCCAAAACCGCGGTGGACGAGCTGTTCGCCCGGGCGCTGCGCGCGGAAAGGGACTAAAACGCTACGATGGAGCAGGGAGCGCTGAAAAAAGAGATCCGGGAGCTTTTGGCCCGGCGGAATGCCGTCCTTCTGGCGCACAACTACCAACGGGACGAGATCCAGGAGATCGCCGACATCACCGGGGACTCCCTGGGATTGAGCCAGGAGGCGGCCCGGTCGGGGGCGGAGGTGATCGTCTTCTGCGGCGTCCACTTCATGGCGGAGAGCGCCGCCATCTTGTCGCCCGCGAAGACCGTCCTCCTGCCGCGGATGGACGCCGGCTGCCCGATGGCCGACATGATCACGGCGGACGACCTGCGCGCATGGCGCACCGTCCACCCCGGGGCCGTCGTGGTGACCTACGTCAACTCGTCGGCGGAGGTGAAGGCGCTCTCCGATGTCTGCTGCACCTCGGGCAACGCCGTCAACGTCGTCCGGTCGGTCCCTCCGGAAAAAGAGATCTTCATGGTCCCCGACCGGAACCTGGCGCACTACGTCGCGAAGGTTTCCGGCCGGCGGCTTTCCTGGTGGGACGGCTATTGCCCCACCCACGAGCGGCTCACGGTGGCGGATACCGCAAGGGCAAAGGGAGCGCACCCGGAAGCCTTGCTCGTCGTTCACCCCGAATGCCGTCCGGAGGTCGTGGCGATGGCCGACGCCGTCCTGTCCACCTCGGGGATGTACGGCTACTGCCGCCGGTCGACGGCGAAGGAGTTCGTCGTGGGCACGGAGATGGGGATCCTCTACCGGCTCCGGAAGGAGAATCCCGGAAAGAAGTTCCATCTGGCCTCCCGCGCTCTCATCTGCCCCAACATGAAGCTCACCACGCTCGAGGACGTCCGGGACGCGCTGGCGACGCTCTCCCCCGAGGTCACGGTACCGCGGGAGATCCGGGAGAAGGCCCTCGCGGCCCTGGAGGCGATGCTCCGCGTCCCCCGCGACGCCTCCTGAACGGATCCGACGGATGCTTGCCCGCACGCCGACCCTTTCCTTCGAGTATCTCGCTCGCGCCCTCGAAACGCGGGACCGGGCGTGCCTGCAGGTCCTGCGGGCCCCCGTCGGCATCCGGACGTTTCTCGTCTCGGCGCTCTTCAAGCGTCTGGCGCGCCCGATCCTGTTCCTCACCCCCACGGTCGCGGAGGCGGAGGAGAGCTTCCGGGAAATTGCCGCGTACCTGGGGGAGAAATCGTGTGCCCTTTTCCCTTCCGTGGAGGTTGCCCCCTACGAGGAGATGCCTCCCTACGCACCCGCGGTCCACGACCGGATGCGGGCCCTTCATCGGCTGGTGGAGGGCGGCCCGTCCGTTGTGGTCTCCCCCGTGGAGGCGGCGCTCGAGAAGACGCTTCCCCGGGAGGCGTTTCTCGGGGCGATGCGCCGGGTGTCCGCGGGGATGGAGATCGACGTCGCAGAATTCTCCCGGCACCTCTCCGAAACCGGGTACGCGCGGCTTCCCTCGACGGCGGAGGCGGGAGACTTCTCCGTCCGGGGAGGGATCGTCGAGGTCTGCAGCCCCGCCCACGGCTTTCCGGCCCGCCTGACCTTCGACGGGGACCGGATCGAGTCGCTGCGCTGGTTCGACCCGAAGACCCAGCGGACCCGCTCGGAGGGGGGCGAGCTGATCGTGATCCCCTGCTCCCAGGTGATCACCCGGCCGGAGTATCTGTCGGCGGCGGCCGCCACAGCGGGCGAGTCCTTCCGGGACGCGCTCGGCCAGGGGATCCGCTATCACGGTATCGAGACGATTCTTCCCCTCCTCTACGGCCGGGCGGCCTCCCTGTTCGAATATCTGCCAGAAGGGGCGGTGATCGCCGCGGTCGATACGGCGGGATGTCTCTTCCACGCGCGAAACGTCTTCGCCGGCGCCGAGGAAAACCATCTGCTGGCCGGACAGGAAAAGGGCTTTCCGGCTCCCGCGGAGATCTTCGTCCCGCCGCAGGAGCTCCTCCTGAAGTTTCAGGAGGCTCCGGTTCTCTGCTTCGACTCCATCGAGGTCGCCCCCTTCGGGCGAAAGGACGCGGTCCGGGGGGAGATCGACGCGCAGGGGAACGAGGACATCCGGCGGAGCACGGTCACCTCCGCCTCGGAAGGGCTTCTCTTCCCCCTTGCCGGCGAGGCGAAGGAGTGGTGGAAGCGGGGGAGCCGTTTCGTGGTGACGTCCCTGTCGCCCTCCCAATCCGACCGGATGGAGGAGCTGCTGGGGCGGTACTCCCTCCCCCTGACCTCCGGGGCGACGCTTTCCGATTCGATCGAGGGGGGCAAGGGAATCGCCCTCTGCTGTTCCGAGGTGACCCGCGGATTCCGGTTCCCGGAGCTGGGCGTGGCGGTGGTCACCGAGGCGGAAGTCTTCGGGGAAAAGGCCCGGGTGCGCAAGGGCCGCCGGGAGGCCGCGCCTCCCGTCGAGGAGTTCTCGCTCACGGAGCTGCGCGTAAACGACCTGGCCGTCCATGTGGACCACGGCATTGGCGTCTATCGGGGGCTTCTGCGCCGTCAGGCCGCGGGCGTGGAGGGGGATTTCCTCGTGCTGGAGTACGCCGGCGGTGACCGCCTCTTCGTGCCCGTTGAGAAGATGTCGCGCGTCCAGCGGTACGTCGCCTCCGAGGAAGACCGGCCGCGGCTGGCGCGGTTGGGAGGGACCGCATGGCAGCGGGCCAAGCAGCGGGTGCGCGACTCCCTGCTCGCGATGGCCCAGGACCTGATCGGCGTCCAGGCGAAGCGACAGCTGGCCACCCGGCCGCCGTCCGTTCCCCCGGACGCCGTCTTCCGGGAGTTCGAGGCGGCCTTCGACCACGAGGAGACCCCGGACCAGCAGAAGGTGATCGAGGAGGTGATTCGGGACCTGACGTCGCCCCGGCCGATGGACCGCCTCGTTTGCGGGGACGTGGGGTACGGCAAGACGGAAGTGGCGATCCGCGCAGCGCTCAAAGTGGTGCTCGACGGGCGCCAGGCGGCAGTCCTCGTCCCCACCACGGTCCTGGCGGAGCAGCACTACCAGACCTTCCGAAGGCGACTCTCCGGCTACCCCGTGCGGGTGGAGAACCTTTCCCGCTTCCAATCGAAGGCAGGGCAGGCAAGGGTGGCGAAGGATCTTGCCGGAGGCTTGGTCGACATCGTCATCGGTACCCACCGGCTCCTGCAGAAGGACGTCTCCTTCAGGAACCTGGGAGTCGTGATCATCGACGAGGAGCAGCGGTTCGGCGTAGCGCACAAGGAGAGGCTCAAAAAAATGCGCGCCTCGGTCGACGTGCTGACCCTCTCGGCCACCCCGATCCCCCGGACGCTCCACATGGCGTTCTCGGGGATCCGCGACATCAGCATCATCGCCACGCCGCCGGAGGACCGTCTCTCGATCCGCACCTTCGTCCTGCCGTTTTCGGAGGAGACGATCCGCGAGGCCGTCGACCGGGAGGTCCGGCGCGGCGGGCAGGTCTTCTTCGTCCACAACCGGGTCCAGTCCCTCCCGGCGATGGAGCGGTACCTGCGGGAGATCCTCCCCGACGTCCGGATCGGCGTTGCGCACGGGCAGACGGACGAGGAGGAGCTTTCCCACGCGATGGACGACTTCGCGGCAAGGCGGACCGATCTTCTCCTGTGCACCGCCATCATCGAGGCGGGGCTGGACATCGCCAACGCGAACACGATCCTCGTCAACCAGGCGCACCGTTTCGGCCTGGCCCAGCTCTACCAGCTGCGCGGCAGGGTGGGGCGGGACCGGCACCGCGCCTACGCCTACTTCCTCCTGCCGAAGGACGTGGCGATGACGCGGCACGCGACGCAGCGGCTGGCCGTGCTCGAGGAGCTGACCGAGCTCGGCTCGGGGTTCAAGATCGCCTCCCACGACCTGGAGATCCGCGGCGCGGGGAACCTGCTGGGGAAGGACCAGTCCGGGCAGATCCACCAGGTGGGGTACGAGCTGTACACCCAGCTCCTGTCGGAGTCGATGGCCGAGCTTTCCGGGAAGGCCGTCGCCGAGGAGGAGGAGCCCGAGCTCGACTTGAGGATTCCGGCCTTCCTGCCCGACGACTACCTCCCCGAGGCGGGGGTCCGGCTGGAGTTCTACAGGAGGCTGGCGATGGCGAAAACGGTGGACGCGGCCGACGAACTCGAGCTGGAGCTGCTCGACCGCTTCGGCCGCCTTCCCGCACCGGCGAAGGCGCTGTGCGATCTTTCCCGGCTCCGGGTCCGGATGCGCGAGGCGGGTGTCCGCGAGTTGAAGCGGGGGAACGGGGCGCTCTATCTGACGCTTTCGGACCGGGCGGAGGTCGACCGTCGCCTCCTGGTGCAATGGGTGACCCGGGAGAAGGCGGCGTTCTCGTTCGTGCGGGGGGAGGTGCTGGCGATGAAGTTCCCGGGGGATGCGCCGGAAGGCGTGCTTTCCGCGGCCAAAAACCTGTTGAACCGCTTCCCCCCGGGGCGTAGCATATAATTTTTCGAAGGTTGGGCCTTGCGGGTCCAGGGAAGGAGATTTCACGGATGCGAAAGTTTGGCTGGCTGCTGCTCGTTCTCATGGTGCCGTTCCTTTCGGCCTGCGGCGGGACGGGGAAGGGGAAGCAGGAGAAGGTCCTGGCGATGGTCAACGACCAGCCCATCACCGAGGCGATGCTGGATGAGGAGGCCAAATCGCTGCCTCCTTACGTCCGGCCGATCCTGGACACCCCGTCGGGCCGGATGCAGTTTCTCGAAAGCCTGATCACCCGGGATCTCCTGATGCAGGAAGCGCTGCGCCGCGGCATGGACCGCAGGGAAGACGTTCGCGAGCGCCTGAACATGGCGCGAAGGTCGATCCTCCTCGAGGCGCTTCTCCGCGACGTGACGGAGAAGGCGCCAGGACTCTCCGACGAGTCGCTGAAGAAGTTCTACGGCACCAACCAGGGGAGCTTCCAGATGGGCGAGCGGGTCAAAGTGAGCCACGTGCTGTTCAAGAATCGGGCGAAGGCCGAGGAGATGGCCCGGAAGGCCAAAAACGGGATGCCGTTCGATGAGATAGTAAAGACCGCATCGAAGGAGGGAGGCATCGCGGCCGATCTCGGGTTCATTGAGCAAGGGAAATTCGACAAGGCTTTCGAGGAAGCGGCGTTCGCCGCCCCGACCGGGCAGGTGACGGGACCGGTCAAGACCTCCTATGGTTACCACCTGATTCTGGTGAGAGAGAAACGACCCGCAGGGGTGCAGCCGTTCGAAGAGGTGAAAGAACAGATCGCTGCAGATCTCCGGGAGCAGGCGCAGCGGGAGGCGTTCGAGACGCTCCTGGCGCAGATGAAGAAACAGGCAAAGATCCAGATGCTGGTGACGCCGGAAGCGAAGTCGCCCTCGCCCGCGGCAGAGTCTCCGCGGGGTCCCGGAAGCCCGGCGGCAAAGCCCGCCGGATCCCCCCCGGGTGGTGGGCGCTGACGGTGAGGGGGGACACTCCTTCCCTTGGCATCCTTTTCCGGATGATTTCCGCCGCCGCTCTGACGGCCCTCGTTTTTTCATGCTCGCACGAACCCGCTCCCCGGTCGGATGCCGACGTCGCCGTCGCCGACGTCGACGGCGCCCGCATCACCCTGAAAGACCTAAAGAGCGAGATTGCCGCCCGACGCGGGTTGACGCCCTCCATTTCGGCCAGGAGCGCGAGTCGCGGAGAAGTTCAGGAGGCTCTGCGGACCCTGATCGACCGTGCGGTCGTCTTGAAAGAAGGGGAGCGCCTGGGGGTGTCCGTCACCGGCTCCGAGGTGGAAAAGGAGATCGAACGGTTCCGCTCCGATTTCCCGTCCGGCGGCCTGGAAAAAGCGCTCCTCCAGGCCGGTATGGAAATGGACGGCTGGCGGGCGGAGCTGGTGCGCTCCCTCCTGCACCGGAAGGCGGCCGGAGCGATCGCCGATTCGCTCGTCACGGTGTCCGGGGAGGAAGTGGAGGCGGCCTATCGTCAGAGGGCCAGGCAGCTCTCCCGGCCGGAGCGGATCCGGGTGCGCCAGTTCCTGTTCCCTTCCAAGGAGGATGCCCGCGATGCGCGCAAGCGGATCCGGGAAGGGGAGACGCCGGAGGAAATCCTTCGCCGGAATTCCGACGCCGCCGTGCGGCCCACGGTGGCGGAACTGGGAGAGGTCACACGCGAGGACCTTCCGCCCGAAATCGCCGCAGAGCTCTTCCTACTTCCGGAAAGCGGCGTCAGCCGGGTTGTCCCGCGGGAGGGAAGTTACAGCCTCTTCCAGGTGGTCCGGAAAGAACCGGCCGGGACGCTTACGCTGGCCGCCGCGGCGCCGGAGATCCGCGAGGAACTGCTGCGCGACCGCCGGGAGGAAGCGTTCCGCTCGTGGCTGACGCAGAAGGTGGAGAAAGCGGACATCCGGGTCCAGGAGACGATTCTCGACCAGCTGGCGGGAGGCAGGAAATAATGAGGGGAAAATTTCTGTTGGTCGGCCTGATGGCACTGGGCGTCGCGGTGGTGCCGGTCCCCGTCCTCCACGCGCGAGTCATCGATGGTGTCGTGGCCGTCGTCAGCGAGGATCCGGTCACCTTCTCCGAGGTGCGCGACGCAGTGGCCGATGGGCTTGGCATCCCGGTAGGGGACGCCGACCTCTACCTCCGCGAGGAAAAGGACAGCCGACGGATCCTCTTTTGGGTCGAGATGCTGGTCGATTCGGTCTTGGTCCGTCGGGAGCTGACGAGGATCGGACAGCCGGTCTCCGATCCGGAGATCACCCGCGCCTTGGAGTCGATCCGGAAGAGCAACAACCTGACGGAGGCCGAGTTCTCGGAGGCCCTCGCGCGGGACGGGATCACCCTTCAGGGGTATCGAGCCCGGCTGCGCTGGCAGATGGAGCGGGGGGCGATCGTCCGGGCGAAAAAGCTCAAGGACGTGACCGTCACCGAAGAGGAGGTCAAGGCCTATTTCCGGGAGAACGCCGACCGCTTCCGGGAAGGGGGCGAGGTTCTTCTGGAAACCCTCCACCTCCCGGTTCCTCCCGATGAAGCGGGCACCGAGCGGGACGTCCGGCTGCGGATCGCCGCGCAGCAGGCGGGCGAGTACGTCCGTTCCGGAAGAACGTTTGCCGAGGCGGCGGATCTTCTCTCGACGTCTCTCCACGGGGCCTCCGTGATGTCCTCCGGTTTCGTCATGAAGGCCGATCTGCTGCCGGAGATCCAGAAGGAGATCCGGAAGCTGCGTACCGGGGAGACCTCCTCTCCCTTCTTCACGGAAGGCGGGGCGTACCTGATCACCGTGAAGGAACGGCGCGGCGGCGTCCTTCCGGAGTTCGCAATGCTTTCGGGCACGCTCACGGAGGAGCTGGCGGACCGCCGCAGCGAGAAGGCGTACGCCGACCTCCTCGCGGAATTGAAGAAAGCCGCCTCCATCGACATCCGGCTCTGAAGGGACGAAGAAGATGCTGCCGACCAAGTTGAAGGAACTGTGGGAGGAGATGGAGGAGGCCCGAAGCCGCACTCTCGAGATGGCGGGCGGGCTCACCGAGGCCGAGCTCGCGCTTCGCGTGGACGGGGAGTGGTCGATCGCCGAGATCCTCGAGCACCTGCTCATCGCGGAGACGGGGACGAGCAAGGTGATCCGGAAGTGCCTGAAGGAGAACGCGGGGAAACTGCCCCCCTATCCCGCCGATGACTCGGTCCTCGCGGTGCGGCCTCCCGGGATTTCCCCCGAGAAGGTTACGACGGCACCGGAGGCGGCGATCCCGAAGGGAGAAATCGGCAAGGAAGAACTGTTTGCGCGGGCGGCGGAAGTCCGGACCCGGACCCGGGTTTCGTTGGAGATGCTGGCGGGCGCGGACCCGCGCACCGTCGAGTTTCCGCATCTTCTCTTCGGCAACATCAACCTCTACGAATGGCCGTGCCTCATCGTCCTCGGGCACGAGAAGCAGCACCACAGGCAGATCGCGGAGATCCTCCGGAAGCTGCGGAGCTAGGGAACAGGGAAGGACGGATGGGCGCGCAGCCACTGCCTCGAATCGCCGTGACGATGGGCGACCCGGCGGGAATCGGGCCGGAGATCGCGGTCCTCGCGCTCTCCCGACCCGAGGTCTTCTCCTGCTGCCGGCCTGTGGTCTACGGGGACGAAGGCGTCCTGCGCCGCGCCGCCGGCCTTGTCGGCACGGATGCCGGGATCGTCCGTCACGCCGCCGGCGAGGAGGTCGGCCCCGGCCGGATCGCGGTCCTCCCCCTGTCTTCCCTTGCGACGGAAGAGGTCCCCTTCGGCAGGGGGACCCCCGCGGGGTCTTGCGCCATGGCGGAGTACATCCGGGCGGCGGCCGCAGACGTTCTCGCGGGGCGCGCAGACGCCGTCGTCACCTGCCCCATCACGAAGGAAGGGCTCAAACTCGCGGGCGTCGCGCACCCGGGGCACACCGAGTTTCTGGCGGAACTTTGCGGCGGGGCGGAGGTGGTGATGATGCTGGCCGGGGATCGTCTGCGCGTGGCCCTGGTGACCGTCCACGTGGCGCTGCGCCGGGCGCTGGAACTTCTGTCTCCCGCGATCATCGAAAAAACGATCCGGATTACGGATGCTTTTTTCCGGAACTACATGGGAACCGGCGCTCCCCGGATCGCCGTGGCGGGTCTGAACCCCCACGCGGGAGAGGGAGGGCTGTTCGGGGGCGAGGAGACAACGATGATCGCGCCGGCGGTAGATGCCTGCCGGGGATCGGGAATCGACGCCACGGGCCCCTATTCGCCGGACACGATCTTCCTTCGCGCCTTCCGCTGGGAGTTCGACGTCGTGGTGGCCATGACGCACGACCACGGCTTGATCCCGCTGAAGCTCGTCCATTTCGAGGACGGCGTCAACGTCACGATGGGCCTTCCCATCATCCGGACGTCGGTGGACCACGGCACCGCCTACGACATCGCGGGGAAGGGGACGGCGAATCCCGCGAGCCTCCTGGCCGCGATCCGGATGGCCGCCGGGATGGCTGCCATGCGGAAGTAAACGATCATGGCCCTCGACCGGATCGTCGTGCGCGGAGCGCGCGAGCATAATTTAAAGAACATCGACGTGGAGATCCCCCGCGACCGCCTGGTCGTCATCACCGGCGTGTCCGGCTCCGGCAAGTCCTCCCTGGCCTTCGACACGATCTACGCGGAAGGGCAGCGGCGCTACGTCGAGTCGCTCTCCGCCTACGCCCGACAGTTCCTCGAACAGATGGAGAAGCCCGACGTCGACGTGATCGAGGGACTCTCCCCCGCCATCTCCATCGAGCAGAGGGCGGTCAGCAAAAACCCGCGCTCCACCGTGGCCACCGTCACCGAGATCTACGATTACCTGCGCCTGCTCTACGCCTCGGTCGGGCGCGTCCACTGCCCCTCCTGCGGGAAGGAGATCCGCCAGCAGACCGTGACGCAGATCGTGGATGCCGTGATGGGGATGGGCGAGGGGGAGAAGGTCCAGGTGCTCTCGCCGGTCGTCCGCGGCCGGAAAGGGGAGTACCGCAAGGAGCTCGCGAGACTCAAGCGCGACGGATTCTCCCGCATGGTGGTGGACGGCGAGTCGCGGGATCTCGAGGACGAGATCGTCCTGGACAAGAACCGGAAGCACGACATCGACGTGGTGGTCGACCGGATCCGCATCCAGGAGGCGTCGCAGGGGCGGCTGGCCGACTCGGTCGCGCTCGCCCTCACGCTCTCCGAGGGGCTGGTCCGCATCCTGGACGGGAAGGGGCAGGGGACGATCTACAGCGAGAAGTTCGCCTGCCCCGACTGCAACGTCAGCTTCTCGGAAGTGACCCCGAGGCTGTTCTCGTTCAACAGCCCGCACGGGGCCTGCCCCGAGTGCGACGGGTTGGGGACGACGATCTACTTCGACCCGGATCTCATCGTTCCCGACAAGGGAAGGAGCATCCGCGAGGGGGCGATCGACCCCTGGAAGAAGCGCACCACGATCTTCTATTACCAGATGCTCGAGGCGCTCTCGAAGCATTTCGACTTTTCCCTGCAGACCCCCTTCGAGAAGCTTCCCGCCCGGGTGCGCGAGGTCCTCCTGCACGGCTCCGGCGAGCCCGTCCGGTTCTTCATGGAAGAAGGCGAACGGCGGACCTTCTTCACGAAGCCGTTCGAAGGGGTGATCGGCAACCTCGAGCGGCGGTTCCGGGAGACCGACTCCGAAGACATCCGCGACGAGCTCTCCCGGTACATGAACAACCGGCCGTGCCGGGCCTGCGGCGGCGCGCGCCTGAAAAAAGAGGCGCTGTGCGTCCGGGTGGGGGAGCTCTCGATCGACGCGCTGACGAGGCTCTCCGTCAAGGAGTCGCTGGAGTTCTTCCGGTCTCTCTCCCTGGGCCCGCGGGAAGGACAGATCGCCGCGAGAATCCTCAAGGAGATCCGGTCCCGCCTCTCGTTCCTGCTCAACGTGGGGCTTTCCTACCTGACCCTGGACCGCTCCTCGTCCACCCTCTCGGGCGGGGAGGGCCAGCGGATCCGGCTGGCGACGCAGATCGGGTCGTCCCTCATGGGAGTCCTCTACATCCTGGACGAGCCCTCCATCGGGCTGCACCAGCGGGACAACCGCAGGCTGCTGTCCACCCTCAAGGAGCTTCGGGACCTGGGGAATACGGTCCTCGTGGTGGAGCACGACGAGGAGACGATCCGCACCGCGGATTACGTGATCGACATGGGGCCCGGTGCCGGGGAGCACGGCGGCGCGGTGGTGGCGGCCGGCCCCCCGGAGGAGATCCTCCGGGACGAAGCGTCGCTCACCGGGCAGTACCTTTCCGGAAAGAAGAAGATCCCGGTGCCGCGCAGCCGGCGGCGGCCGAACGGGAGCTTCCTCACGCTGCACGGGTGCCAGGCGAACAACCTGAAGAACATCGACGTTTCCTTCCCCCTCGGGATGATCACCTGCGTCACCGGCGTGTCGGGCTCGGGGAAGTCGACGCTGGTCCTCGATACCCTCTACCGGGCGCTCGCCCAGAAGATCTTCGGCTCCCGCGACCGCCCCGGCGCCCACGCCTCCCTCTCCGGGCTGGCCCTCGTGGACAAGGTGATCAACATCGACCAGTCGCCGATCGGCCGGACGCCGCGTTCGAACCCGGCCACCTATTCGGGCGCCTTCACGCCGATACGGGATCTCTTCGCGATGCTCCCGGAGAGCAAGGCCAGGGGGTACAAGGCCGGGCGATACTCCTTCAACGTCAAGGGGGGCCGGTGCGAGGCGTGCGAGGGGGACGGGATCCTCAAGATCGAGATGCACTTCATGCCCGACGTCTACGTCACCTGCGAGGTCTGCCGGGGGAAGCGGTACAACCGGGAGACGCTCGAGATCGCGTACAAGGGCAAGACGATCGCCGACGTCCTCGACCTGACCGTCGACCAGGCGCTCGCATTCCTTTCGAACATCCCGCCGGTTCGCAGCAAGCTGGAAACGCTGTCGAGGGTGGGACTGGGGTACATCCGGCTGGGACAGCCCGCCACCACCCTCTCCGGAGGCGAGGCCCAGCGCGTGAAGCTGGCCCGGGAACTCTCCAAGCGTGCGACCGGGAAGACGGTCTATCTCCTGGACGAGCCGACCACCGGCCTGCACTTCGACGACATCCGGAAGCTCCTTGCGGTGCTGCAGATGTTCGCGTCCGCGGGGAACACCGTCATCATCATCGAGCACAACCTGGACGTCATCAAGACGGCGGACTACGTCATCGACCTGGGCCCCGAGGGAGGCGATGGGGGAGGCGAAGTGATCGCTTGCGGGACCCCCGAAGAGGTGGCCCGGAACCCGCGCTCCTACACGGGCCGTTTTCTCCGGAAGATGTTGAATGAGGGAAAAGGGATGCCGGTCGCGGAGGCTAGCGGGCGAGCAGCTGGCGGGTGAGGACCTGCGCCATCTCCTGGCCGAACAGGAACTGAACTTCTTTCCGGACGGCCTCCGTGATCGGGTGGGTCCGGTTCTTCTCCTTCATGCACCAGAGGGATTTCATCTCCTCGTCGACGGTGAGCGTCCCTTCGCTGAGCACAAGGGGGAACATGACGCAGAACCTCGGCTTGAACCGCCATTCGTGGATCCCCGCCTCGATGGCACCCTTCTGCAGCGCGCAGCCGTGGTCGGGATGAAGGAACGAGCAGGCGCCGCCGATCACCCGGGTCTCCACCGCCATTCCGCTCGGGAAGTCCCGGTCCTCCTCGGTGCGGCCGAACCAGAGGGCCGGGTCGGCGGCCTCGGGGCGCACGTAGGGGAAGAAGAGGTCCCGGTTCGCGAGGATGATCTTCACCTCCCCCGCGTCCGTCCAGACTCCGAACCGGCAGCAGCGGTTCCGGCATTGGTCGGGCCGGCAACACTCCGGGAACTTCGCGTGAAATACAAGCGGATCGATTCTCATCCGTTCCTCTGCGGGGATAGAGCACAAAAATTATACAGACTTTCAGGGAGCGCTCAACACTTTTTCGCGGCACACTTTTTCGCGGCCGTCCCGTTTTTCGCCCGTCACGATCCGCGCTTTCGCCGCACCGTGACGGTTTCACCACCGATCCCCCAATTATCCGTGTCGACCTCGTCGATGACCACGACGGTGGTCGCGGGGTTTTTCCCCAGGAGGTTCTGGAGCAGCCGGGTGACCCCATCGATGAGCCTTGCCTTCTGTTCCGGTGTGGTCCCTTCCCTTGTGATCTTGATGTTCACGTACGGCATGCTCGCCTCCTTTCGGTTGCGTCAAGAATTGCCGTTTGTCCTTGGATGACAACCAGGGCTGCAAGGATCGGGGAAATTCCTGAAGGGGAAAAAAAGGCGGGGCTCTTCGCCCCGACTTTTCAACGATTATTTCTTGTCTGGTTTACTGCAGCACGCCGCCGATGACCGCGGGCGCACCGGAGACCGGGGGCTCGGAGCCGATCGACCCGGAGCCCGTGGTCGGGTCGGTGAACTCGGAGAGGTCGGGTAGCGTCAGCGCAGCGTAGGGGGTGATATCGAGCGCGGAGCAGTAGCTCGCCGACACCGCCCTCATCCGCTGCTCCTTCTCCAGCGACTTCACGTAGTAAGTGGCTCCTCCGGACGTCATCGTGCTGCCGTCCGGGATCGTGAACTCGGGGACCCAGCGAATCGGGGAGCCCGGCCCTCCCTGTGCGCAGTCCGTGGCTGCCCCGGTATCCATGTTCACGCACATGCCCGGGATGCCGTGGAGGTCGCCGAACCCCGCGTACTCGAGGTAGAACTTTGCGTTGTTGTACTTTCCGCCCGGATCCTGGTGGGTATATTCCATCTGGAGGGGAGGATCGAAGCTTAGGAACGTGCTGCCCGACCGCAGGGCCACGAACCGGTTCCAGGTATTGGGCCCCGTCTCCCAGGTGTAATAGACGGGCAGGTTGCTGCGCGCCTGCCACCCGCAGGTGGTGTTGCCGGTGTTGTCCCATCCGCAAGCCAGCAGGTTCAGATTCGCCGAGGTCGGGTCGAAGAGCGGGCCGCTCATCAGCCCCCAGTTGTAGAGGGTGGAAGCGGTCGTGAGGGCCCGGGAGCTGTTGTCCAGCAGGACCATGCTCCCGCTGTCGAATGTGTATTGGACGTAGGAGGCCGAGGAAGGGGCCGCCTGCTGGAAGTTCGATACGTTGTTATCGAACGGGAAGGGGATTGCCCCGAGCAGGCTGTAGTCCGGGCAGTTCTCCATGCAGGCCAGGGTCGCCGGGATCGTGTCGCCGGGGCTTACGGTCACCTCGGTGTAGGAGATGACCGGCGTGGCGTTGTCGATGGTGCAGGAAAACGTACTGTTGGGCGGCGTGCCGACCGGTGTGCAGTTCTCCAGTTTCGCCTGCACGCTTCCGCCAAGCGCCTGCGACCAGAAGTTCAGCTCGGGGTATCTGAGCGACGTCGGGTCGATGGCGACGGGGGTCATGTCCTCCCACGTCCAGGTGCTCTTGTTCATCTTGGCCGTTTTCAGGAACTGCGATCCGTTCCAAAGGACGCGGAACTGGTTGTCCGTGCCGGAGACCGGGTCGAACTCGCCAAGGTCGAGCGGGATGTTGACGATGTTCCCGAGCGTCAGGAGCTTCCGGGTGTGTTTCTTGAGCTTTCCGCCGGAGACCAGGACCTGGTAGGCCGTCTCCGTTCCGCCGCCGGGGCCGAACGTCTGCTTGTAGACGGTATCCCCGTTTGCGAGCGTAACGTTGTCGGGGAACCACGGGCCCCAGTAGCCGATATACCCGTGGACGGTACCGAACCGGACCGGGAACCCCGATTCGAGGGCGACCCGGGTGCCGTTGCTGTCATAAACTCCATACCGCCAAGCGGAGGAGTCGAAGTTCTTCCGGTCCAGGCAGATGCTCTGGTTGCCCACCCGGAGGAAATAGTTGTTGTTGAAGGCGATGCTGAACGCCTTGGACTGCGTCCCGCCGGGGGAGACCTGTGCAGTGTAAATTTTCCCACCCCCGCTGGAGTCAGAACTCCTGTCCACGGCAACCTTTTCGGTGAAGGTCTCGTCGCCGAACCCCCCTACGTCGAAGAACTTGAGGACCACCTTTCCGCTACTGGAGTCCATATCCGCCTTAAGGACCCCCCGGAACATCGATGTGGATTGCTCGACCCCGCCGACCACCGGGAACGCCTTGAAGTTGATCGCGAAGAGCCCGTACGGGTTGGTGCCGCTGACCGCTTCCGTGATCACCGCCTTGGCGTAGATGATTTTCGCGGGTTCGTGCTCGTCGGCCGCCTCGTGGATCCATGCCTTGAGGATTTGGGGCGAAATGTTGTCGGCCCGGGAGGACTCCACCGTCCACAACTCGTACTTGGGCATGTTGGAGCCCGAGGACTGGTTGGCCGACTGCTGGCCCCCCGCCGAGGCGTCGTCCCGCCCCTTGCACTGGTTCGTGTCCACCTGGGCCTTGTAGGCTCCCTGGTTCAGCATCGCGTCGTACCGGGTCTGGGCGATCATGCAGAGGATCTCGTTCACGGTGTTGAAGGCCTCGACCGAGCGCTCCTGCACGTAAACGATGGATCTGTCGGTGTTGTAGTCGGAATCGGCAGGCAGCGACAGCGCCCGCACGGCGGCACTTACCCTTGCGGGGGCGCCCGATCCGCCCTCGGCCTGCGCGTCCACGACGCTGACCTTCTCTGCGACCGTCAGGGGACTCGCAGGGCCTGGGCTACCGGTCCCGGAACTGCCCCCGCTTCCGCATGCAGTCAAAATACCCGCAAGAAGAATCCCCAGTGCCAAAAAGCCCGGAACCTTGTTCATTTCGCTTCCCCCTTTCCGGAAGGAATGCCTGGTGGGTTTCTCTCCCCAACGTCAAGCAATTGTCTATATCGGCAGGAAATCGGGAAACTTTACAGGAGAAGAATGTCAACCATTTGACATCAAGCGGGCTCTTCCCCGAACCGGTTTTTTTCAACCACAAGAGAAAAATCCGGTTTCCGCACTAAAGATTAAAGATCTTCATGCCGATAAAAAAGGCCTCCGGGAGGAGGAAAGGCACATTCTCCGGAATCCTGGTAACCCGACGGTCAGCGTTCTGCCGTTCGGGAAAACGTCGGATGCATGGTTGGCGATCGCCGGTTTTGTTTGCAGTACAATACCTGCCATCGGGGCAAGACCCCGGGCAAGAAGGAGGAAGAATGAAAAGGTTCTCTGTAGCAGCAATTGCCATCGCCTTGATCGCGATCGGCGGGACGGCAATGGCGGTGGACACGGCGACGGTCACCGTGTCGGCAACGGTATCTCCAACTTGTCGGTTCTCCAGTCCGACGGCCGCGCTGGCATTCGGGGTGCTCCCGGTACCCGCCGCGGATACGTCGGCGAGCGCGACCCTGAACTTCTGGTGCACGACCGGGGCGGCCTACACCATCACGGATGACGACGGATCGTATGAAACCGGGGTGAATGCCAACCGGATGAGAAGCACGGGGCCCGGGCCGGCCCAATTCATGCCGTACTCGTTCTCCTACGCCCCTGCAGCCGGGACCGGGACCGGTCCGTCCACCCCGATCAACCTGAACATCACCGGCACGGTGCTCGCCGCAGCCTATGCGACCCTCCCCGGGGATGTGTACCAGGACACAGTGACATTGACGATCAACCCGTAACCGAATTGTGACGCGGTTCGCGGGAGAGAAAGGCCGGGGAAGGGGTGACGGTCACGGCACCCCTTCCCTTTTTCCGCGACGGTTCCGGAAAGGTGTCTTCTCCCGAACGATCGTTGCTCTTTCTGCCCTCCTGCTGTCGGCTTCCGCCGGATTTACCGGAACCGCAACGGTTTCGGTGGGCGCTACGATCGTTTCGGGAGGGTTCTGCTGGATCACCGCGAACAACGCGAATTTAGGCTTCGGGGTTCTAGACCCGGGCAACCCGATGGATGTTACCCGGACTGCCACCCTGGATTTCCGTTGCCTCGGGCTCTCCAGCGTGACCTACGCAGTGACTGATGATGACGGCCTATACGAGACCGGTCCCGACCGGAACCGGATGCGGCGTACTGCCGCCCCGGCGGCCTACCTGCCGTACAGCATGGACGTCAGCCCGCGCTCGGCCACCGTTTCCGGGAACCCGCTCGTCCTGCGCACGCTTACGATAACCGGGACCGTCCGGGGAGCGGACTACCTGGGCGCCAGCCCGGGAAATTACTCGGACACCGTGCTCCTCACCATCAATCCGTAGCCCCTGCTGCCTTCCGTCGCTGGGGATCCGGACGGAACAGGTAAATCCAAGCTGTCCCGGCACCCTTTTTCCCCTGGAATTCTGTTGATCCACGGCGAACCTGTAATCCATTTGTAATTTATCCCGTGCCAGAATGCCGCCGGATAGAAAGAACCGGGGAATTTCGCAGCAAATTTTTATCCCTCCCGCTCCGAAATGAGTAGAAGGGGGAACCACTCGTGAGCCAAGGAGAAGCGGCGTGCCGGAAAAGAACAATGCGATGAATCCGGTTACCGGCAGGCGCCTGCTCGGGCAGGTGCTGGTGGACGGGGATTTCATCTCCCCCCAAGACCTCGCCCGCGCGCTCGAGGAGCAGAAGCGCACCAACGAGATGCTGGGCGAGGTGCTGGTCCGTATGGGGATTCTCGACCCCGTCGACCTCCGGGCAGCCCTCTCCATCCAGGGGGAGCTCGGCTCCATCCAAAGCGCCATCCTGGCGGCCGCGGGCGTTCGGATGCTGCTGGGCGAACTGCTCCTCACGGCGAACCGGGTCACCCGCGAACAGCTCGATGCCGCCCTGGACGAGCAGCGCCGGACCGGCGACAAGATCGGGGAGATCCTGGTCCGGAGAGGATGGATCACCCGCCAGGAGCTCGACGCCGTCCTCGCGTTCCAGCAGCACCAGGGCGGGGGAAGGTCCTCCTCCGAACGGCTCCGCCTCGGGGAGATCCTGGTCGCAACGGGTCAGATCACCAGGGCCCAGCTCGATGCCGCCCTGCTCCGGAACCGGCTTTCCCCGAAAAGGATCGGGGACCTCCTCGTGGAGGCGGGAGACCTCCGGCCGGAGCAGGTCGATCGCGGGCTCAGGATCCAGAAAAAGCTCATCACCGCGTCTCTCGTAGCGGTCCTCTCCCTGGCGAGCGGGGCCTCCGCCCAGGACGCCGCCCGTGCAGCGCCTGGCTCCTCCATCGCCCATGTCGAGGTGAGTGCCCGCGTCCCGGCGAGAGCGACGCACCGGGTACTCTGGCAGCAGGCCCGGATCGCCGTTACGGACGCAGACGTCCTCCGCGGGTATGTGGATGTCCGTTCCGCCACCCGGCTCGAACTGGAAAACAATAACCTGCATGGGTATCTGCTGGTCTTCGAGGGGACCGGCGGACTGTTCCGGGAAGTCCATGTCCGGGGACTGGGCCGGGAGGTCCAACTCGGCTCGGGCGGCGGCTTCATCCCCATGCCGTGTGCACAGGTTCCGATCCAGGTGGAGCTCTCCTACCGCTTCCTGCTGGACAAGGATGCCCGGGCCGGCGTCTACGACTGGCCGCTTTTCCTCTCCTCCCGCCCGATTTGAGAGAACCGGTCATTCCCGCGAAACCAGCTTTTTCTTTTTCCGCGATCTGCTATAGTAACGCAAAACTTTTCCTCCGCGAAACGGTTCCCCGATGAAGAACAGTCGGCTCCCGGTTTATCTTTTCCTTCTACTTCTTGTACCTGTGGATGCGTTCTCCGGCGAATGGCGGGTGTCTCCCATCCGGCTGGAACTGGGCCGGGACGCGAAAAGCGGCGTGATCACCCTTTACAACGAAGCGGAAGAGCCGTTGCAGGTGCAGATGAAGGCCTTCGAATGGACCCAGGACAGCGAGGGGAAGGACCGGTACACGGAGACGGAGGACCTTCTTTTCTTTCCCCGGATCATGATCTTCGCGAAAAAGGAGAATCGGATCCTGCGGGTGGGGATTCGGGTTCCCGCGGCGGTGAAGGAGAAAGCCTACCGCCTGTTCATCGAGGAGATCCCGGGCCCCCGAAAGTCCGAGGGAGTCAACGTCGCGATCGCCATCCGGTTCGGCGTCCCCGTGTTCGTGAAACCCTTGAAGGAGGAAAGTAAGGGGGAAATTGGAAACCTGGAGATGGCAAAAAGAACGGTTCGCATCCTGGTCCGGAATGCGGGGAACGCGCACTTCGTGATCCAGTCCGTCGCCGTCACGGGGGAGAACGCGAAAGGGGAGAAGGTGTTCGCCCGGGACATCAGCGGATGGTATCTCCTGGAAGGCGTTTCGCGCCTGTACACGACGGAGCTCCCGATGGAGGTCTGCGGAGAGCTGGCCAGGATCACGGCCGAAGTGAAAGCGGAGCGGTTCTCCCTTACCGGCGTGCTTTCCCCGGACAAGACAATGTGTGAACCGTAATTCCCCCGGTCTTCTGATCGGTGAGACCGTCCCGCGTACCGGCTTTCCTCCTCCTGGCGAGTGTGCTGCTTCTCCCTCCGCTTTCCGCATGGTGCGCGGAGACCGCCATCCTCGGAATCGTCCTGAACGAAGAGAACAAAGGGGAGTTCTTCGTAAGCCTCGCCGAGGAAGGGGAGATCCTGCTCCGGTCGGAGGATCTGAGGGCCATGGGGTTCCGCGAGCTTGCCGGGGACATCACCCTGGTCGGAGGAGAGTCGTACGTATCCCTTCGTTCGATCCGCGGAGTCGTTTCCGAATACGACGAGAAGACCCTCACGCTTCGGATCACCGCGCCCCCTTCCCTCCTGCCGCGGCGTACGATCGACTTCTCTTCGCAGCGGCAGCCCACGGTCTACTATCCGCGGGACACCGGCGGTTTCCTGAACTACGGGATCCACTACACCGCGGGCCGCTCCTTCGAGTTCCAGAGCTTCGACGTAACGAACACCCTGGGGGTCCGGGCCGGCGACTTCCTCCTCCAGTCTGACTCCACCTTCTCGAAGACCCCCAAGGAAGAGAGGTTCATTCGGCTATTGTCCAGCCTGACCTGGGACCGGCGGCAGGATCTGCGGCGGCTCGTTGCGGGAGATTTCTTCGCATCCTCCGGCGACCTGGGGAACAGCCTGAACCTCGGCGGGGTGAGCGTGTCGAAGGTCTACCGGATCGACCCGTATTTCATCCGCTACCCCCTGGCGGATTTCTCGGGCCTTGTCGCTTACCCGTCCCAGGCGGAGATCTACCTCGACGGGAACCGGATCCGCACGGAGAGACTCTCTCCCGGGGAGTTCGATCTCCGGAACCTCTCCTCCTACGAGGGTGCGGGGATCGTCTCCGTGGTGATCAAGGACCCCTTCGGGAAGGAACAGCGGATCACTTATCCGTACTATTTCACGGATACGCTGCTTCGGGAGGGGATCCACGAGTACAGTTACAATGCCGGCTTCCTCCGGCGGGAGTTCGGATTCCGGAGCAACGAATACGGGGGGCCGGCGTTCTCCTTCTTCCACCGGTACGGGGCCGCCGATTCCCTTTCCCTGGGATTCCGGGGGGAAGGGGATCGGGACGGCATGAACGCGGGTCCCACGATGACGTTCCGTTTCGGCCTCCCGGGCATTGTCACCGCGTCCCTCGCGGGCAGTCTCGCGAAGGGGGGCCACGGCGGCGCGGCGGGGCTGCTCAGCCACGTCTACCAGAACCCGCGGTTCAGCACGCGGGTCTCCCTCCGGGGATTCACGAAGGAGTATGCGATCGCCGGATCGGAGACGGCGGAGCGGACCCGGTACGACGCGGGGGCGGGGATCGGCTACGGAACGCCGGAGCTCGGGTTCCTGTCATTGAATGCCGACGAGACAAGGAAATACGCCGGAGTGAACCGGAGCATCCTCTCGCTCAACTATTCCCGGAACATCGCCCGGAAGAGCTCGCTTCTCCTGACCTACCGGCACGTCCGGGAGGAGAGGGTGACCAACGAAGCATTCATCGGCTTGACCTACTACCCGTGGCTTGACACCTCGGCCTCGGCGAGCTTCCAGCGAAGCGGCGGTACGAGCACGGAAAGGATCCAGGTGCAGAAGAATCCACCCGTGGGGGAAGGGGTCGGATTCCGGGGAACCCTGGAACGGAAAGACTCGTCATCGGACTCCTCGACCCTGGTCAACCCGTTCCTCCAGTACAACGGGAAGTACGGGATCTATTCCGCGGAATACCTCGGGGAGTTCGGGGGCGCGGGGGGAGACCTGGAGACGTCCCGCCTCTCCGTTTCGGGAGGTGTGGCGTATGTCGGGGGAACCCTCGGGTTCAGCCGGCCGATCCAGGACAGCTTCGGACTGGTGACGGTGGGGGGGTTGGAAGGGGTGCGGGTATACCAGAACAACCAGGAGATCGGCCGTACCGACGCGAAGGGAAGGGTCTTCGTGCCGGACCTGGCCTCCTACTACGAGAACCAGGTCTCCATCGGCGACCGGGACATTCCGATCGAGTACTCCCTCTCCGAGGTGACGAAATATGTGTCGCCCCCGCTCCGGAGCGGGTCGGTGATCCCGTTCGATGTCCGAAAGATCCAGGCTGTCACCGGAATTCTCCGTGTACAATCGGGGGAGGCGGTATCCCCGGCTGAATATTTCGAGGTGAAGATGCAGACGGGAGAGAAGGAGATCATTTTTCCCACGGGGAAGGGAGGGGAGTTCTATCTCGAGAACGTCCCGCCCGGCACCTACCGCTCCCTCGCGGAGATCCCGGGGAAGTCGTGCTCCTTCGACTTGACGGTTCCGAAGACGGACGAGATGATCGTCGATCTTGGGGTGGTGACCTGTGAAAGCATCCGGTAGCGCGTGGGCGATCCTTCTTTGCCTGTTCCTGGTCGGACGGGCCCAGGCCGCCTGTACGGTGTCCGCAACGGGCATCAACTTCGGTGTTTACGACACCTTCGCGGTCACGCCGCTCGATTCGACCGGCAGCATTACGGTATCCTGCGACAGGAACCCTCCTACGGACGTCACCGTCGCGATCGGGCCTTCGGGAACCTCGGGCGGATTTACCCCAAGAATGATGGGGCAGGCATCCCGGCCGGGCAGGTTGAACTACAATCTCTTTACCAATGCCTCCCGGAACGTCATCTGGGGGGACGGGACAGGTGGGACGGCGACCGTCTTCCTCCGGAAGATCAACCGGAACCATCCGGAGACGGCGACGATCTACGGAAGGATTCCTCCCTTGCAGAGCGTCGCGTCCGGCTCCTACAGCGACCGACTTACGGTGACGATCACCCCATGAAAAAAGGGCTCCCGAAGGAGCCCTTTTCCGAAACGGTGCACCCGGTTCGCGGTCTGATGCTTACAGCTTCCCGACGAGGATGAACGCGATGACCAGGGTGTAGATGACCAGGGACTCGATCAGCGCGAGGCCGACGATCATCGGGATGAAGATCTTGTTCTGGGCGGAAGGATTGCGGGCAATCCCCTCCAGGCCGGCGGCAATGGCTTTGCCTTGGCCGAGCGCCCCCCCGAAGGATGCGATCGCTATGCCGAATCCTGCGGCCAGTGCGATGAAGGTCTTGACGTTGCTCCCGCCCGCTGCGGCGGCAGCCCCTTCTTCCGCGAAGGCCACGGAGGCGACTGCTACGAAGAGCAGCGCCAGCAGAAAAGAGAAGGTGAGTCTGCGGAACATCGGGGTTCCCCCTTTCGAATGATGAGATCCTGCCGGGAGGTTCTGCCTTCCCGGCGCGGGTGATGCCCTGCCGAAACCGGATCAGTGCTCCTCTTCGTGCGCCACCGCGCCCGAGATGTAGATCATGGAGAGCACGGTGAAGATGAACGCCTGCATGAACGAGACGAAAACGCCGAGCCCCATGAACACCGACGGGACCGCCCAGCCGACGAACGCCAGCGCCATGAACCCGCCGACGACGGCATGGTCCCCGGTGATGTTGCCCATGAGACGCAGAGAGAGCGACAGCGGCCGTGCGAGGTGGGAGATGATCTCGATCGGCAGCATGATCGGCGCCAGCCACCAGACCGGCCCCAGGAAGTGCTTGAAGTAGGGGAGCCCGTGCTCCTTGACCCCGAAGAAGTGCGTGGACAGGAAGATGACGACGGCGAGGCCGACGGTGATGTTCATCTTCTGGGTCGGCGGCAGCAGGCCGGGGATGAGCCCCATGAGATTCATGAAGAGGATGAAGACGAAGCAGGTCGCCAGAAGCGGCATGTATTTCTTCGCGTGATGCCCCAGGATGTCTTCGCCGATGCCGACCAGGAATCCGAGGACCAGCTCGAGGAAGTTGCGCAGGGTGAGCCGCGGCTCCGGGATGACCATCTCCTCGGGCTTCCTGCGCCCGACGACAAGGAAGCTTCCGACGGCGATGAACGCGGCCACGAAGAGCGCCGCGTAGAAGTAGAAGAACTCTTTTCCGCCGGGCAGGCGCATGAAGAACGAAAACCCGTGCTCCTCGGCGGCCCAAGCCATCGCCGGCACGAAGAGAATCGCCGCCGCCCCCGCCAGCCATCTCCGCATCGCGAAATCCCTCCTTACTTGATCTTCACGGCCGCCGCCCGCGTCAGCCCTTCGAGGAGGATCCCCAGGAAAAGGCAGGACAGCCCGAGCAGAAACCCAAGTACGTCGAACCAGCCGGAGCGTACGACAAGGTAAACGACCGCCACCAGCCCGAGGAACTTGAGAACGTACTGGACGATGAACCCTTTCCGGATCGTCCCCTCCCCGTGGAACGCCTTCTCCAGGATCTTACGGATCAGGAAGAAGTTCCCGTAGGCGATGGCGGCGCCGACCGCGGCGCCGGGGAGCATCCGGAAGCGGCCAACCAGTGCGATCCCGGCAAGGACCACGGCGGCGGAGATCTGGATATTCCTCTCCGCGGACCGAAGGGACAGGGCGCCCGGTTCTTCCCTGGCCCCGTCACTTGCCACCGGGCTTCCTCTTCTCCTCTTCGATCTTTTCCAGGTCCTTTTCCGACTGGACGGCGGACCGGTACAGGCTCCGCACTCCCGCCGCGAAACCGATCCCGAGCCAGACGATCGTCAGCCAGGGGCTGGTCCCGAGCCACTTGTCCAGGTAGTACCCGACCGCCAGGCCGATGACGACCGAAAGGGCCATCTCGAGGCCCAGGGCGCTGTACTTGCCCAGTTCCCGGAAGAACTCTTTGCGGTCCTGTTTATCGGTCACGGCGTTAAAAACCTAGTTTTCTTAACACAGATTCGAAGAGGTCGTCAACCGGAAAACCGCATCGCCCCCAGGACCTCCCGCGCCGCGGCGATCGTCCGGTCCAGCTCCCTTCGGGTGTGCGCAAGGGAGACGAAGCCGGCCTCGAACTGCGAGGGTGCGATGTAAATTCCCCGGTCGAGGAGCCCGTGGAAGTATTTGGCGTAGATGGCCGTGTCGCTCCGCTTCGCCGTCGCGTAGTCGACGACCGGCCCTTTCTGGAAGAAGGTGGTCCACATCGAGCCGACGCGGTTGGTCCAGGTCGGGACGCCGGACTTCTCGAACGCCCCGTGGAGCCCTTCCGCCAGGTAGTCGGCTTTCTCCCCGAGCTTTTTGTACGTCCCCTTCCCGGCCAGCTCGTTCAGGCAGGCGATCCCGGCCGTGACTGCGAGAGGGTTTCCCGACAGGGTGCCCGCCTGGTAGACGGGGCCGATCGGCGACAGGGCGTCCATCACCTCCCCGCGCCCGCCGAACGCCCCGACGGGAAGCCCCCCGCCGATGATCTTGCCGAGGATGGTAAGGTCGGGGTCGATCCCGAAGAGCTCCTGCGCACCGCCGAACGCCACACGGAACCCCGAGATCACCTCGTCGAAGATGAGAAGCGCCCGTTCCTGTCTCGCCGTCTTCCGCAGTTCGTCGAGGAACCCCGGGGCCGGGAGGACGACCCCCATGTTGCCGGGGATCGGCTCGACGATGACCGCGGCGATCTGCCCCTTGTTCCTCTCGAACAGGTGGCGGACGGAGGCGGCGTCGTTGAAGGTTGCGGTTAGGGTATGCCTGGCCAAATCCTTCGGGACTCCCGGCGAATCGGGCTGCCCGAAGGTGAGCGCCCCCGAACCTGCCTTGACCAGCATGGCGTCGGCGTGGCCGTGGTAGCACCCCTCGAACTTGACGATCTTGTCCCGCCCGGTGAATCCCCGCGCCAGCCGGACGGCGCTCATCGCCGCCTCGGTGCCCGAAGAGACCAGCCGCACCTTTTCCATGGAAGGGAACGCCTTCCGGATGAGGTTTGCCAGGACGACCTCCCCTTCCGTGGGAGCTCCGTAGCTTGTCCCTTTTCCGGCGGCGCGGCGGATGGCGGCGACCACCTTCGGGTGGGCGTGCCCGAGGATCATCGGGCCCCAGGAGGAGACGTAGTCGACAAAGGTGTTTCCGTCGACGTCGGTGACCGTCGCCCCTTGCGCCCTCGCGATGAACAACGGCGTCCCGCCGACCGAGCGGAAGGCACGGACGGGGGAGTTCACCCCTCCGGGGATCACCTTTTTCGCCGCGCGAAACAGCTTTTCCGATTGCTTCGTCCGGAGCCGGGCCACCCGCATGCCTCCTGGGGAAGTGAAAAGGTTGGGCGAATTGTATCTGCGTGCGGGGCGGAGTGTCAAGGAAACCATCCTCTGGAAATGCAAAGGGTTTCCCACGTAATTGCAAAACGTAATTATATTTATGGCTTGACATCCCGGGGGGGGAAGTGTAAAAGCATGTTTCGTTCGCGGCGGAGGTTTTCGATGTCGTTACCGCCGGAGGGAGAGGGTGCGGGCGTCCTATGGAAGTGCCTGAATATAATGAGAAAATATTGATTGAGAGGGAGTTCGGGCCCCTGTGGTCGGGGGTGGACTCGATCCTGATCGGTGACAAGGTCTTCACCGTGATGGGGTTGAAACGGGCCTTTGACCTGGTGGCTGATGACATCGTTGGCATCGACCTCCATGTTCTTGCGGATGGACGGTATGCCTTTCGCTTCTACGACGGGGACGACCGTTGCGTCGTGGTGTTCGTCTTCGACGAGGAGTTGAACATCACCCGGGAGCTGCGCGCCCACATCGCGGAGTGGCTCGAGGAGGAGTATTACGGCAGCGGGATGGAGGCCTTTTTCGCGGGGAATATGGTGAAGCTGCTCCGCCGGAAGATCCAGGGGGAGGAAGACCCTCCTTCCGGATAGGTTTTTTCGCCTTCCTGGGCGCAATAAAACAATTCGTTTGTCCGTGCGAGGGTCTTTCATGATGGAAACATACGTCGAGCTGGTCCGGCACCGGTTCGAGGACCGGCATGCCAACATCATGGGGAACATCGAAAAGCTGGACGAGGCCCAGCTCCGGTTCACGGTACGCATCTTCGGGGACTGCATCGATGAAGAGAAGCGCAAGGAGCTGTTCGGCAACTACACCGAGTACTGGAGCCAGTCCGAACTGACGGAATTCGTAAGGAGTTTCCTCCCGGCCTACCTGGAGTACGCCATCGCGGAACTTCTCGAGAAGAAAGAGGGCGGCGAGCGGTTCGATCCCCCCTACCTTACCCAGGAGGAGTACCAGGAGATGGCGGTCCGGGAGAAGTGGCCCAGGGTCGCCCGTCACCTGGAGCATATGACGCCCCTGCAGCTGCGCCGGGAGATCGCGAAAGCGGCGCTGCTCTTTCGCCCCTACATGCTGTCGGACCCCGGTTTCAACGAGGGGGCTCTCGAGTTCGCTCTCTATTTCGACCTTCTGGACCGGCTCGCGAAGCTTTCCACGGACGATCTTCGCGCCGCCACCGCCGAGATCGCACTCCTGATCGATCGGGCCGTTTCCGCCAAGACGCCGCAGGAATGCGAGCCGATACTGCGGGAGATCCGCGAACGGGCCTCCCGGGCGGCGGGAATCACGGCCGACCCGGAGACGCTGCTCGGCCCCGGGATGGAACGGTACCCCCGAGAGGCACCCCCGGGCTGGAAGCTGCGCGAGCTCGGAAAGACTCTTAACTCAATGTCCCTGAAAGACTTGCGGCTTTCCGCACTGGTCCACCTCGACCTCCTGACCACGGAGGAGACCCGAGAGATCGTCACCCCCTTCCTCTCGCGCTTCCCCTCCTTCTACGAGATCCCCTCCAACGGATTGCGGGAGATCCTCCTCGCGATAGCGGACAAGATCGCCGACCGGGCAATCTCGTTTTTCTTCGACCGGTATTCGGCGGGACGGATGGCGATGACCCCGCCGGTATCCTTCCTGGTGTGGAAGCTGATGCCGGAGGAGGAGAAGCGGCTCCGCCTGCGGGAGGACAACGAGAAAATGGACCAGGCGATGATGTCCCGCCACCTGGCGCGATACCTCCACTCCTCCACAACGGGAGAGCTATCCGACGCGGGGAGGCAGATCTCACTCCTCACGGACGGGCAATTCATTTCGAATCACGGTTTGATACTGAAAAAAGGGGGGGGGGACTCCACGTTGGAAGGGGTCGGGCGCCTCTACGACGAGGTGACGGTGCTCTCCCTCCGGGTGATGGCCCTGCCGGAGGGGGAGAGGGAGGAAATGTTTCGGAAAATAAGAGAAAAGATTGCGGATTTCGCGGGGATTCCGATTCCCGGGACAATAATGGAGGGAGGAGCGTAGGAGATGATCTTTGAATATATGGAAAAACTTGTCATGTTCAAAGAAACCCCCGAGGGGCTTGCCGCCGACATGGCCTGGCTGCACGATGCGGGCGAAGACGGTTGGGAGGTCGCAGCGGCCATCCCGCTGATCGCGCCGAATCGTGACGGGATCGCCTACGGGACGGTGGGAAGCCATATAATACTGAAAAGACAAAAAAAGGTTTTATAAATCGTTTTATTATTTTTTTCTCTTGACATTCGTGGCGCCGGTGGTTATAAATAGAACCTGTTTCTAGAAATTTGCACCGGTTCCTGCAAAAACCCCTGAATTTAAAAACGGTTTTTGCTTTTTCGATGCCTCGGTCGGCATCTTTATAGTTTTTTTTGTCGTCGGTGTCAGCCTTTTTTTATTTCCGGCAAGCCAGACCGGAAAGTCAGAAAGGAGGGATGAGGGAAAACGAAAACAGGAAGTCGGGTTTTGCACGACCGGTTGTGAGGGTTTTCTGCAAAATTTGATGAGGAGGGGAAGAATGGCTGAAAAGTGGCGTACAGAGAAGAAACGGCCCAAGATCAGAGTCCTTCCGTGGCCCGCCGTTCCGGTCCCGACGGTCGACGAGGTCTACGCGGGAGTGGACGAGAAGAAGAAGGAGTACAACCTGTGGGTGGAGGCCGCGGTCCGGCAGAAGTTCAACTCGGACAAGCCCGAGTCGCTGTTCGGCCTACGGGTCCTGGACTGCACGACGAATCAAATCATCGGGCACTGGTGCTCCTCGCACTTCTCGGAGCTGGGCGCCGAGGTCATCATGGTCGAGCCGCCGGGCGGCGATCCGCTCCGGAAGCTGACCCCCTTCGGCCGCGAGGAGTACATGTTCGAGGCCAAGAACGGAGAGAAGGTCGGCGCGCGTTTCCTCGCCGAAGCACGGAACAAGCTCGCCGTCACGCTCGACCTTGAGAAAGAGGAAGGTCGGGCGCTCCTGAAGAAAATCATCCCGCAGGTCGACATTCTCATCGAGAACGCTCCTCCGGGGCACTACGACAAACTGGGGATCGGCTACCGCCAGCTGTCGGAGATCAACCCGCGGCTCGTGTACCTTTGGGTCGGCGAGCGCGGCCAGTGGGGCCCCTTGAAGGACGATCCCGGTGTGATGGACCCGGTGGGACAGGCTTCGATGGGCTTCGTCCACGGGACGGGCGCGCCGGAATCGTTCGGCGGCACCCCGACGCGGTCCGGCTGGTGGCTGGCCGACCAGGTCGGCGGCACCTTCGCGGCGATGGGCGTGATGGCGGCCATCTACGCCAGGGAGTCGTTCCTGGGCAAGGGGCAGTTCGTCGAGTGCACGGCGTCCGAGGGCGTCATGCGGATCATCGACTACAACTGGGCTTGGTACGGGATGGACGGTTCCGTCCGGCCCCGCTACGGGAACTGGGACCTGGCGATCAACATCTACGCGGTCAACCCCTGCTCCGACGGGCAGATCATGGTGGGCGGCGGGCACGACCGGCTCTGGTTCCGGATCTGGAGGACCGTCGGCAAGGAAAGGCCCGAGCTCGAGCAGCACATCTGCGAGGATCCGAAGCTCCGCGTGGTCACCGATCGTCTTCCCCACTACATGCAGGTCGAGACCTACACGACCCTGGTCGAGTGGATGAAGGACCACACCCGGTTCGAGTGCGAGACCGCGCTGCAGGAGGAGGAAGTGGCCTCGGGCGGCGTCTCGTTCATCGACGAGGTGTGCGAGTTCCCGCACTACAAGTACCGCGGGCACATCGAGATCTGCGATGACGTAAATTACGGAAAAGTCCTGCTGGGCGCGTCCAGCTTCATCGGCATGAACACGCCGGGCCGGATCAAATGGATCGGCCGCACGGTCGGGCAGGACAACGAAGACGTCTACCGGCGTCTCGCAGGCCTTGACCGTGAAGGCCTTGGCAAGATGAAGAAGGGAGGGGTGATCTAATGACGGCAGCCGTTACGAAAAACCTGAAGGACATGACATTTGAGGATTTCTGTCGAACCGTTTTCGACACGACGAAGCGGTACGAGAAGCCCGAGGTTCTCAAAGGGATCCGGGCCATCTCCACCACGCAGTACATCCTCGGCCCATCCTGCGCCTGCTACCTGGCGGAGCTCGGCGCCGACACGATCAAGGTCGAGCTGCCCCGCCGGGGCGAGCCGATGCGGCACACCACGCCGTTCAACGAGCCGTTCCTCTACCCGCTCTCCCGGTGGATGCCGGACAAGGGGACGGGACTGGGCTTCTTCGGCGCGAACCCGAACGAGTACTTCGTATCGCTCGACTTCCACAAGCCGGAAGCGATCCACATCATGAAGCAGTTGGCCGCCAAGAGCGACGTCTTCTGCGAGAACTACCGGGCGGGCACGTTCGACCGGTGGGGGATCGGCGCAAGGCAACACCTGCAGACCAACCCCCGCGTCGTCTACCAGTGGATGGGCGGGTTCGGAGGCTGGGGGCCGGGGAGGAACCGCGCCTCCTACGACATCCTCGGACAGGCCCAGGGCGGATGCTTCTCCGTCACCGGCTGGTCGAAGGAGTACGGCGGACTCCCGTCCAAGCAGACGATCTGGATCATGGACTACTGGGGGGGCGCCATCTCCGCGTTCAACATCATCGCCTGCCTCTACTGGCGCGACAACGTCTCGGGCAAGGGGAACTTCCTCGAATACTCCCAGGTCCACGGCGCCCAGAGGCACCTGACCGACTTCATCGCCCTCTACGGCCGGTACGGCGTCGTGGGGCAGCGGTGGGGGAACTTCGAACCGTTGCTGTGCGTCCATGGGATCCTCAAGTGCGGGAAGTCGTCCTACCCCGGCTCGAAGAACCCGCAGGAGATCGAAAAGGGCTTCTGCTTTGTCTCGGCCTACAAGGACGACGACTTCGCGAAGCTGTGCAAGCTCATCAACAGGGACGACCTCGCCAAGAAATACCCGACCCACGCGGACCGGGTGGGGGCCGACGCGCAGATGGCGATCTACCCCGAGCTCGAGAAGTGGGCGGCCGACAAGACGAAGGAAGAGGCCGACAAGGCGTTCAAGGCGGCGGGGCTCGTTTCCCAGCCGGTGTGGAACTCCAAGGAGGTCTCCAGCCAGGAGCACTTCCACCTCCGTGGGACGCTTGCGTGGATCGACGACCCGACGTTCGGGGACGTCCAGACGCAGGTGCACCCGGCCCTCATGTCGGAAACCCCGCCCCGCGTCCGGTGGGCGTTCAAACCGGTCGGCGCGGACAACGAGCACGTCCTGGCAAGGCTGTGCGGCCTCGGTGCGACCGAAATCGCCCGGCTGGAGGCGGAGTCGATCATTTAAACGAAACGAAAAGGGGGAAACGATGTCTTTCAAAGATGCTTCATTGATACTGGATTGCCCGAAGTGCGGGACGATCAATTATCTCGATCCATTCTCGTTCTGGAACTTCAAGGGGAAGGTCAAGTGCGCGGGCTGCGACGCGGTCTTCGCATATGAGCTGAATGCAGGGGTCCGGCAGGGTTCCCCGGTCGAAGCCAAGGGGCCGCACGACCGGCTTCCGGGGTTCGCCCAGACCAAGGACTGGAAGCCCATCACAACCCCAGGGAAGGTGGCGCCTGCGCCCCAGGCGCGTGAGGACTTCCAGGGGAAGCCGATCCCGATCACCAAGAGCGTCCGCGGAAAGCTGGTCTCCGGTTCGCCGCTGAAGCCCGAGGAACTGGTCGGGAGCGTGCCGAAGTTCTTCTACACCGGCGTCTGATCATCGGCTGGCGGTAGAGGAGGTAGGAACGATAACATGAAGACAGGAGGAGCTACCGTGGCGAAAACCGTACCGAATTGCCCGACGTGCAAGAACTTCTATAAGGCGACCGACCCGCAGATCGTAAAGGTGTACATGGGGCAGTGCTCCAAGCTGGAGTGGCCCTATGCGATCAACATCCCGAAGGAGCAAGGGATCGAGGGCGAGTGCGGATTTTACGAAGGGCCCGGGCCGGCCTTCTCCCAGGTGCAGTAAGGAGACCCGGCACAGGCTGTCGCTGATCCGCCAGCAGCAGGCAACGGCAAAGATCCACGGCCGCCGCGGGGAAGCCTCACGCGGCCGTGGATTTTGCCTTTTTATGATGGTATGGTGCTAAACATCATTTACTCCAAGGAGGGTTTTCGGCGATGAAGGTGGAATTTTATTACGACAGCACAGTGGCCCCCGGACAGGCGTTTCCCTGCGACAACGCCAAGGCGGTCGGGCTCGTCGGCCAGCTGGCAGCCAAGGGGGTGAACGCGAAGGCTTTCGATCTCAAGGGCCAGCAGGTCGCGTTCATGACGTACAACTCATCGGTGACGGGACCGAAGGCGCAGGTCCGCGGAGTGTTCGGCGCGAAGGGTGCGTTGCAGGAAGATTTCGGGAAGAACGTGCCGGCTCTCCTGGTCTTCGAGAAGGACGCAGACCGTTACCCGACGGAGGCTTTCCCCCGCTCCGACAGGGACCTGCAGAAACTGCTGGGGTGCGAAGATGCGCTCCA
>MGQW01000081.1 GCA_001798885.1 Deltaproteobacteria bacterium RBG_16_64_85 | reverse complement strand
GTCAAGCCCAGGCTCCTGGGCCACTGGGGAACCACCCCCGGGCTCAACTTCATCTATGTCCACCTCAACCGGGTCATCAAGGAATACGACCTGAATATGATCTACGTCTGCGGCCCCGGACACGGGGGGCCCGGCATCGTCGCCAACACGTACCTCGAGGGGACCTACAGCGAGGTTTACCCGGACGTCTCGCGGGACGAGGAAGGGATGAAGCGCCTTTTCACGCAATTCTCTTTCCCCGGCGGGATCCCCTCCCACGTCGCCCCGGAGACCCCGGGTTCGATCCACGAGGGGGGCGAGCTCGGGTACGCCTTGAGCCACGCCTTCGGCGCCGCCTTCGACAATCCCGACCTGGTCGTCGCGTGCGTCGTGGGAGACGGAGAAGCGGAAACGGGGCCGCTGGCGACCGGCTGGCATTCGAACAAGTTCCTCAACCCGGCGCGCGACGGAGCCGTGCTGCCGATCCTCCATCTCAACGGGTACAAGATCCAGAACCCCTGCATCCTCGCCCGGATTCCCCGGGAGGAGCTCGAACATCTTTTCCTGGGCTACGGCTACGCCCCCCGCTTCGTCGAGGGGGAGGAGCCTGAGGCAATGCACCAGGCGATGGCCGAGGCTCTCGACGGGGCTGTCGGGGAGATCCGGCGAATCCGGGAAAAGGCGCGCGCGGCAGGCGACGCGGCGCGTCCCCGCTGGCCGATGATCGTCCTGCGGACGCCCAAGGGATGGACGGGGCCGAAAGAGGTCGACGGCAAGCCCTCGGAGGGGACGTGGCGTTCCCACCAGGTCCCCTTCTCCGAGATGGCCTCCCGCCCGGACCACGTGAAGCTTCTCGAAGAGTGGATGCGAAGCTACCGCCCGGAGGAGCTGTTCGACGAGCGCGGCCGCCTGCGCACCGAGCTCGCCGGGCTGGCGCCGGAAGGGAGCCGGAGGATGGGGGCGAACCCGCACGCCAACGGCGGGACCCTCCTGCACGACCTTCGGATGCCCGACTTCCGGGAGTACGCCGTCGATGTTCCCGCCCCGGGGGCCGTCGAGGCCGAAGCGACCCGGGTCCTGGGGACGTTCCTCCGGGACATCCTGAGGCTCAACGCTGAATTCCGGAATTTCCGGGTCTTCGGCCCCGACGAAACGGCCTCCAACCGGCTGGGAGCGGTCTTCGAGGCCACCGGCAAGGCGTGGGTCGCCGGACGCCTCCCCACCGACGAGGGACTATCCCCCGACGGGCGGGTCATGGAGATGCTCTCCGAGCACCAGTGCCAAGGGTGGCTCGAGGGGTACCTGCTCACCGGCCGGCACGGGATCCTCTCCTGCTACGAGGCGTTCATCCACATCGTGGACTCGATGTTCAACCAGCACGCGAAGTGGCTCAAGGTCACGCGGGACATCCCGTGGCGGCGCCCGATCGCATCCCTGAATTACCTCCTCACCTCCCACGTCTGGCGGCAGGACCACAACGGCTTCAGCCACCAGGACCCCGGCTTCATCGACCACGTGGTGAACAAGAAGGCGGACATCATCCGCGTCTACCTCCCCCCCGATGCGAACACCCTCCTGTCGGTGGCCGACCATGCCTTGAGGAGCCGCGACTACGTCAACGTCATCGTCGCCGGGAAACAGCCCGCCCCCCAATGGCTCTCCATGGATGCGGCGATCCGGCATTGCACGGCGGGGATCGGGATCTGGGAGTGGGCGAGCAACGACCGCGGAACCGAGCCCGACGTGGTGATGGCCTGCGCCGGAGACGTTCCGACCCTCGAGACGCTCGCGGCGGTCTCCCTGCTGCGGAGGATGGCGCCCGGGCTCCGGATCCGGGTCGTCAACGTGGTGGACCTCATGTCCCTCCAGCCGCAGAGCGAGCACCCGCACGGCCTCTCCGACAAGGAGTTCGACGCGATCTTCACGAAGGACAAGCCGATCATCTTCGCCTTCCACGGATACCCGTGGCTCATCCACCGCCTGACCTACCGGAGGACGAACCACGGGAACCTCCACGTGCGCGGCTACAAGGAGGAGGGGACGACCACGACCCCCTTCGACATGGTGGTCCTGAACGACCTCGACCGGTTCCACCTGGCGGGGGACGTGATCGACCGGGTGGCGGCGCTGGGGGCGAAGGTCGCTTACGCCAAGCAGGAGATCCGGGACCGGCTCCTCGAGCACAAGCAATACATCCATCGTCACGGGGAGGACATGCCGGAGATCCGCGACTGGAAGTGGACGCCATGAGCGTCCTCGTCTTGAACGCGGGGTCGAGCACCCTCAAGTTCACTCTCTTTTCCGGGCGTTCCACGGAACCGATGGCGGAGGGGACCGTCGAGGAACCCACGCCCGAGGCGGATCTGAAGGATGCGGTTTCCGGGGTTCTCGACGCGATCCGGGACGACCTCGCCTCCGACCCGGTCGTCGCCGTCGGCCACCGGGTCGTCCACGGGGGAAGGGTCTTCACGGAGAGCGTGCCGATCGATGACAGGGTGTTGGAGGAGATCGAGCGCCTCTCGGATCTCGCCCCCCTGCACAATCCCCCGGCCTTGGCGGCGATCGGGTCGGCGCAACGTGCGATCCCCGGCGTCCCCCACGTCGCCGTCTTCGACACGGCCTTCTTCGCGGACCTTCCCCCCCACCGGCACGTCTACCCGCTGCCGTACGAATGGTACGCGGAGCGCGGGATCCGCCGCTTCGGCTTCCATGGGATCAGCCACGCCTACTGTGCCGGGCGGGCGGCGGAATTCCTCGGCCGGCCGCTTATCGGGTTCCGCGCCGTCACCTGTCATCTCGGGAACGGCTGCTCGGCGACGGCCACGCTCAGCGGGAAAGCGCTCTCCACTACGATGGGGTTTACCCCGTTGGAGGGACTCGTGATGGGAAGCCGCGCGGGGTCGGTCGACCCCGGGATCCTGCTCTACGCGATGGAGCGGATGGGACTCTCCGCGGGGGAACTCGGCGAGATCCTGCAACGGCGCAGCGGTCTCTTGGGCGTGTCGGGAGTCTCGTCCGATTTCCGGGCGGTCCAGGAAGCGGCGAAGGAAGGAAACGGGCGGGCCCGGCTGGCCCTCGCGATCTACGCCGACTCCGTCCGGTCTGCGATCGGAGCGCTCGCCGTCGCGCCGGGTGGTGTGGATGCGCTCGTCTTCACCGCCGGCGTGGGGGAGAACGCGGCGGACTTGAGGGAGGAGATCTGCCGGGGGCTTGCATGTCTCGGATTGCGGCTCGACCCGGAGCGCAACAGGACAATGCGCCCGGACGCGGATCTTGCGGAGACCGGCTCCTCCGGGCGAATCCTCATCCTCCACACGCGGGAAGACCTCCACATCGCCCGCGAGGCGCTCCGGGTATCCGGAGGGGTCGGTTCATAGGTCGCGAATCCGTTACACGAAGCTCTCGACGGAATCCGCGTGCTCAGGCGCGGAATCCCGCGGAACCGTGGATGGGTCTTCGCGGAGGTCGATCCGTCGGAAGACCCGCACAACGACCGGATCGAACTGCCGGCCCGCAAGTTTCACGATGTGGGCCATGGCAAAATCCGCGCTCAATTCCGACCGATAGGGCCGTTTCGATGTCAGGGCGTCGAACACATCGGCCACCGCGAGGATGCGGGCGCCAAGCAAGATGGCTTCCCCTGACAGCCCCCGCGGATATCCTTTTCCGTCGAACCACTCGTGGTGCTGCGCCACGATGGGAACGACCTCCCGATAGGGCGGGATCGGCTGCAGAATAAGGGCTCCCTTTTCCGGATGCTGCTTGACAGAGGCATACTCCGAATCCGTCAGGTGTCCCGGCTTGTCCAGGATGGCTCCGGGAACGGCGATCTTTCCGATGTCGTGGAGCAGTCCCGCCCGATGCAGGATGTCGATATCCGCCACGGCGAGCCCCATGGCCTTGCCGATTTTCAACGAAAGGTTCGTCACCCTCTCGGAATGTCCCGCGGTCCAGGGGGACTTCGCGTCGACGGTTCGAGCCAGGGCAACCATGGTCCCCCAGTTGAGCTGATCGAGTTCCTCGACCAGGTGCGCATTGGCCAGGGCGACGCCGACCTGGTCCGCGATCTGACGTCCCCGGATCAGGTCCTCTTTCTCCCGGCCCGGGCCGTTCCCGTATCCCAGCGCGAGAACGCCGGTCAGGACATCCTTGTGGAAGACGGGAAGGAGGTGGAATGTCGAGAAATCGTTCCCCGACATGGAGGAAATCAGGCTTTCGAAGCCGTCTCCCGGCTTCACGGTCAGCGCCTCGACGGTTGCCCCGAGTCTTCGGATTTCCTCGGGTGTGAAGACCGTCCGGAAGGAAACCGGCTCCGGGGAAGACCCGGCGTCCGGGGCATCGACATAGGTGCGCGCCGTGCCGGCTCCCGGGCCGTCCATCAGGGAGAGGGCGAAACGATCGCACGGGATCACGGACCCTAAATTCGCGGCAACGACGCCGGCGATCTTCTCCTTATCCAGCGCGGTAAGAACCGACCGGACGATCCTGCCGGTTCCGGTCAGGGCGTTGAACTGCTTCGCCAGGCGGTCCGACATGGCGTTGAAGGAGCCGGCGAGCTCCTCGAACTCGTCGCCGCTTGCGACCTCGACCCGGGCGTCGAATTCCCCCCGGCTGATCTTTTGGGTCCCTTCCTGGAGCCTGGCCAGGGGAACGAGGCTCCTGCGGATCTGAACAATGCTCAGCAGCGTGACCACCAGGAGAGTGAGCATGACGATCAGGACAAACGTCCGCGTGAAGGTTTTTATCGCCGCGAAAGCCTTCCCCTTGGGTTGGCTGACCACGACCGTCCAATCCTCGGAAAGGAAGTTGGCCTTGAGAAAGATCGACCGGTAGTTGACGATCGAGGTATCGTCCTCCCCGTCCCACTCGAACCGGCCGGAAATCGCGCGCCGCACCTCGTCCTTGACGCGCCGGGCGACCGCCGCCGGCAACGGCTGGAGACTGTAGAGGATGCCCCCGTTCGGATCCAGGATCGCGTGGTTGCCCTCCGACGGCATGAAGCTTTCCGTGATTTCCCCCAGGTAATCCGGGTGGATTTCCCCCACCAGAATCCCTTGTTCCGGCACCCGCCGGTCGGCTGCCACGGCCATGTACGCACGGGAAGGCGCCCCGGCGTCCCCCTGGACGAAGACCGCCCCTTTCCCGGAAGCCAGGTGCTTCCGCAAGGCATCGGTCCGTTGCGGGACCGGGCACGGAGTCCCGAACAGAGGTTCCGCTCCCGAACGCTCCCGGAAAAGGGTCAGGCCGCGGAAATGCCGCTCCCGGGTCAAGCGGGTGTCCCTTTCCGTCGCTCCGGAAGATCGGAGCCCGTCCGGAGATACCGCCAGCGCGGCCAATTCGACGTGAAGGGGGGACAACTCCTGGTGGATCTCCATGCCGATATTCTTGCAGACCTGGTGCAGACGTTGATCGGTCTGGTCCTTCAGGCTGACGGACATCTCCCAGATGGAGAGGGCCGCGAGAGTGACGATCGGGAAGAGGGCGCACAACAGGAAGAGACCGAGGATCCGCTTCGCAACGACGCCGCGCAGGGAGGAAAAGGTCGGTTCCATGCCGGTTCCCGGTCAGTACTTGGAGGCCAGGTTCACGAATGCGCCGGATCTTGCCCGGACGATATCGTCCAGACTTCTGGGATTATCCAATCTCTTTTGCGTCAATCCATCGGCGCCCATGCTGTAGAGGTCATAGTCCAGGCTGAGCGGCTTGTCGGCCCCGTCCCTGCGGGCGTTGGGATAGGCGGGGGGGTTATCGTTCGCCAGATTCAGGTACCGGAAAGGCCTGTTCCACGGGTCGAGAAATGGGGGAGACTGTGTGATGGTTTGTCCTTGCGTGTCTAATAATGGAACGGGTGCGAGATTGTCAAGGGCATCCGGCAGGCGCATGTTTTCAAGCTCATACTGCTTGATGGCGTTTTCCAGCAGCCGGATATTCTTAATGGCGAGCTTGTTGGCCAACTCGTTGATATAGTTGGTATAAACGGGAATGGCAATGGCCGCCGAGATGCCGATGATGACAAGGACAATGATGATTTCCACGAGGGTGAATCCCCTGCGGCCGATCGAATCGATGCCCCTCCGGACCATTTCCACCACCTGTAAGACGCCGGGACTCTCTCTTGCCTGGCCTCCTTTTTCCCTTCACCGGTTCTATTCGGAAAAACAACTTGTAAACTTTACCGTTTCCCGCACGGCAACCGGGGAGGAGGAGGAAACCGAAACCGTGCCGGCGGCGTGTCACGAGAGCGGGAAGTGGCACGCCACCTGGTGGGCGGGTCCGGCGGACGCAAGCTGCGGTGCGGACGCAGGGTCCGTGCAGACGGCGGGACGGCCATTGGCCTCGTAGACCGGGCAGCGGGGGGCGAACCGGCAGCCGGCGGCCGGCCTCTCGAAATCGAAGACCCCCCAGCTCCTCCCCGATGACCGGTGGGCTTGCCGGAACACCTCGCTGCTCTGCTTTTCGACAAGAGAGGACCAGAGGATGCGCGTGTACGGGTGGCGGGGGGCGTGGGCGATGCTCTCCGACAACCCGATCTCCACGATCTTTCCCAGGTACATGACGGCCACCTTGTGGCTCAGGAGCTCCACCACACGCAGGTCGTGCGAGATGAACAGGTACGACAGGCCGAGACGCTTCTGAAGGTCCAGCAGGAGATTGACGACCTGGGCCTGGATGGAAACGTCGAGCGCGCTCGTCGGCTCGTCCGCCACGAGGAACCGCGCCCCGACGGCAAGGGCGCGGGCGATCCCCACCCGCCGCTTTTCGCCGCCCGAAAGCTCGTCGGGGAAGCTCGGGAGCTTGCTCGCCTTCAGGTTCACCTGGTCGAGGAGCTCGGCGGTTCTCCGTTCGACTTCCGCATCGGTCAGCCGGTGGTGAAGAAGGATCGCCTCGGAGAGGATGTCCCGGACGCGCATCTTCGGGTTCAGGGCCGCATCGAGATCCTGGAAGATCATCTGCATCCGGCTCCGCAAGGCCCGGAGCTCCTCCGGGGGGAGGGCGGTGATCTCCTTCCCCTCGAAGAGGATGCTCCCCGAGGTGACCGGGGTGAGCCCCAGGATCGTCCGGCCCACGGTCGTCTTCCCGCATCCGGACTCTCCCACGAGCCCCAGGATCTCCCCCTCCTTGATATAGAAGCTCACGTCGTCCACCGCGGGGATGAGCCGCTCTTCTCCCGAAAGCGGGGAGAACCATCCCCGGCGCTGGAAGAAATATTTCTTCAGACGGCTCACTTCCAGGATCGTCCCAGGCATCGCGCTCCTCTTAACTCCCCCCGTAGAGCCAGCAGCGGACCGCGTGTCCGGGGGCGATTTCCGACAGGGGGGGTAGGAGCGAAGCGCACTCCTTTTCGACCGCGTCGGTCACCCGGCTGCAGCGCCCGTAAAAACGGCACCCGTTCGGGACATGAATAGTATCCGGCACGTCCCCCGGGATCGCCTGGAGGGGCTCCTTCCCCCGGATGTTCCGATCGCCGGGGACCGAGGCCAAAAGCGCCGCGGTATACGGGTGGCCGGATTCCGGCCCCGCCGCCAGGACTTTTCGCACCGGCCCGTACTCCACCACCATCCCGCCGTACATCACCGCCACGCTGTCGGAGAGGCGGCGGATAACGCCGATATCGTGGCTGATGAGCATCGTCGTGACCCCGAGGTCCGCTTTCAGTTCGGCGAGCAGGTCCGCGATCTTCGACTGGATGGTGGCGTCGAGCCCCGTCGTGGGCTCGTCCGCGATCAGGAACGAGGGCTCGCAGGAAAGCGCCATCGCGACCATCGCCCGCTGGCACATCCCGCCCGACAGGGCCCGCGGATAGTTGTCGAACCGAAGCCTCGGGGAATCCATCCGGACCCGCTCGAGCCAGTAGAGAGTGCGCTCCCTGCCTTCCGCCTCGCCCTTGTAAGGCGTGTGAAGCCGGATCGCCTCCGTGATCTGCCGTCCCACGGAGAGGAACGGATTCAGCGACGACTTGGGGTTCTGGAAGATCATCGCGACCGCCTTGCCGCGGACCTTGCCCATCAGGCGCTCGACGTTTTTCTGCCATCCCACGACGTCCTTGCGCACTTCCACGACCCGGCCGTCGGCCTCGGCGAGCTCCACGTAGTCGTCAAGGTTCTGGAGCAGGTTCTTCCGGATGCCGTCGGTCTTGAGCCCGATCCGGCCTGCGATGACGCCCGGCGCGGCGCCGACGAGCCCCATGACGGAGAGCGCCGTGACGCTCTTGCCGCTGCCGCTCTCCCCCACAACGCCGAGCGTCTCCCCTTTCCGGATCTCGAAGCTCACGCCGTCCACCGACCGGATGAAGGCCTGACGGCCTTTGGAAAAGAAATACGTCTTCAGGTTTTCGATTTTCAGAAGGGGGGGGGCACTCAATAGGCCGCCTTCCGCTCGAGCAGGTTGTTGAGCCCGTCCCCGAGGAGATGGAACCCCAGGATGGCGAGAAGGATCGCCAGCGCCGGGACGGTGGACGGCCAGAAGTTCCCCTGGAGGAAGTAGTTCGCCCCCGACTGGACCATGTTCCCCCACGAAGGCGTGGGCTCCTGGACGCCGAACCCCAGGTAGCTCAAGCTCGTCTCCACGAGAATGGCCTCGCCCATTCCCAGCGTCGCCCGGATGATGAGCGACGCCCGGCAATGGTGCCACAGGATGTGCTTGAGGACGATGGTGCGCCGCGGCAGCCCCAGGCCTTCGGCCGCCTCGATGAAGTTCTTCTCCTTCAGGAACCGGATCTTGCCCTTGACGAGCGAAACGGCCGCCGGGATGTTCGTCAGCCCCGCGACGACCATGATGTAGTAGATGTCCGGCTTGAACGCGGCGACGACCAGGAGAATGAGCACCAGGCGCGGGAACGAGTCCACCAGGTTGGAAAACCAGGTGATGACCGTTTCGGCCCGCCCCTCGCGATATCCCGCCAGCACCCCCAGGGCGGCGCCGGGCACGATCGCGACGGCGATGGCCAGAAGACCCGGCAGGAAGTAGGCCTGGATCCCCAGGATCAGCCGCGCGAAGATGTCCCGCCCCATGAAATCGGTCCCCAGGAGGTGACCGGCCGTCCCCGGCGGGGCGAGCAGAAGGTCAAGGTCCAGCGCCTCGGGGTCGTGCGGCAGGAGGCAGAACGCCCCGGCGACATAGGAGGCCGCCACGAGGAATACGATCAGCAGGCCGTAGCCGACAAAGAGGAGGTCGATGGCCTCCGCCTTCCGGAAGAAGCGGAGGCCGGAGGAGTCTGCGTTCTCCCCCGGCGTCTGGACGTATCGCTTCCTCAAGCGGTGCGCCTTTCGATCGTTTCCCGCGACGCCCCGGGATTGACCGCGACGTAGACGAACCGTTGAAGGAGGCTCCCCGTCCGCACGAAGACGGCCGCAATGACCGCGATCCCCATGATGACGGGAAAGTCCCGGTCCTGGGCCGCCTGCCAGGCCATCCTCCCCATCCCGGGCCAGTTGAACACCTGCTCGACGATCACGGCGCCGCCGAGGAGAAACGGTATCTTCGACGCCACGATCTCCGTGACCGGAATCAAAAACCCCTCCCTGTACGCGTGTTTCCAGACCGAGGCCCCCTTGGCGCGCGCGGTCCGGACGTAATCCTCGGACAGGACGCGCCCCATCTCTTCCCGGAGGTGGCGGATGACCTCGCTCAGCGTGCCGTTGCCCAGGCCCAAAACGACGATGGGCAGAAGGAGGTAGAGCCGGTTCGGCCCTCGCGCGGCGCCCGAAGACCCGAATGCCAGGGGAAAAAGCCCGAACTTGTGCATGAAGAGATAGATCACGACGTATCCGAGCCAGAAGACGGGGAGGGCGGACACAACGTAAGCGGCCATCGTCAGCGGAAAGGAGACCCGGTTCAGGCCGCGCACCGCGGCGTACAGGGCGATGGGAATGGCGACCAGGAGCGTGACCGCCATGGAGCCCAGCGTGAGGAGGAGCGTGTTGAGGCCCACCCGCAAGATCTCTTCAAGGACGGGGAGGCCCGTGCGGATGGAGGCGCCGAAGTTCCCCCGGAGCATCCCGAACGGGTCGCCCGGCGACAGGTACAGGATGCCGAAGACAACCACGCTCACTCCCAGAAGGAGGAGCGCGGTCACGGCGACCTCCCGGGCCAGGACCCGGGCGACCGGCTTGACGCCTTTAAGGTTCAATAAACCAATCGTCCGCGTACGAGAAGAACTTGTACGGTTGAATCGCCACGTGCCGGATCTTCTTGTTGTACGCCGTGTAGTTCGTCAGGGTCCAGAGGAAGGTGTACGGGTTCTCCTCGGCGAGGACCGCGTGAAGCTTCCGGTTGAGCGTCCGGCGCTTTTCGTGGTCGAGGGTCAGCTTGCTCTCCATGAGGAGGCTGTCCACTTCCGGGTTCGAATAGCCGCCGAAGTTGTTCTTCCAGGGGCCGATCTCGGCGGTGAGGAACAGGGAGGAGATATCCGCCGAATCGTCGAAGACCCAGGTGGCGAAGATGATGTCGAAATCGTGCTCGAAGAAGACGTTCCCCTTCCACGCCTGCCACTCCTCGAACTCCACCTTGATGTCGACGCCCACGTTCTTGAGATAGTTCCGGAAGGCGAGCACGACGCGCTTGACGGCCTCGCTCTCCTTCTCGATCGGGACCTTGAGCGTCAAGGCGAGCTTCTTCCCTCCCTTCTGCAGGATCCCGTCCGTCCCGGGCGAAAAGCCCGCCTCCTTGAGAAGCGCGGCGGCCGCCTGGGGGTCGAAGGGCAGGGGCGCCACGTCGAGGTTGTAGGCCCAGCTCCCCGGCGCGAAGGGACCGGAGATGATCGTCCCCTGTCCGCCGAAGAAGGAGTCGAGCATCTCCTGGCGGTTGAGCGCGTAGGTGAACGCCTTCCGGACACGCCGGTCGGAGAGAAACGGGTTGCGCAGGTTGTACCCGAAGAAGGAGTACGACAGGGCGTTGTACGGCTGGAGGACGAAGCGCTTGTCCCCCTGGATCTCGGGCAGGTACCGCGGGTTCACGAGCACGATCATGTCGATGGCGTTGAACATGAGCGCCTGCGTCATGATGTTCTGGTCGGCGAAGGGCTTGGCGACGATCGTGTCGATGTGGGGACGGCCCTTGAAGTAGGCGTCGTTCGCCGCGAGCGTGATCTCGCCGTCTCCCGCGACGGACTTCAGCTGATACGGCCCGGTCCCGATGGGACGGCGCACGAACGGGTCTTCCCGCGTGAGAAACGTCGGGTTGGCCGGGCCGTGCTTCGGGATGACCTTGAAGGTGAACTTGGCCAGGGCGTTGAGAATCGGCCGCTTGAGAGTGAACCGGACGGTGTGGTCGTCGACCTTCTCCACGCTCTCGATGAACTCGTACCGGACTTTCAAGGGGGTGATGGTCTTCGGGTGCATCATGATGTTGTAGGTGAAGACCACATCGTCCGCCGTGAAGGATTTGGGCGCTTCGCCGGGCCGTACCTGCCAGGTTACGTCCTTGCGCAGGAAGAAGACGTAGGTGCGCCCGTCCTTCGAAACGTCCCAGCGCTCGGCGAGCTCGGGGACGATCTCCTGCTTCTCGTTGATCCCCACCAGCCCGTTGAAGACGAGCTCCGTGATCCGGAGAGACACCATCTCGTTGCTGGTGACGGGGTCCAGGGTCGCCGGACGGCCGTACTCGCCGTAGTTCAGGGTCCCCCCGTTCGGCCGGCCGTCCTTCCCGGGACCCGCCGCCCACGCCGAGGCGGCGGTCAAGCCGAATACGAACAAAATAACGACCGATAACCTTTTCATAACGTCCTCCTCCCTGTGGATCGTTCCGGTGCCTATAAAATTCTCACGTCCCCCGGGCTCTTCTGCTCCCGGGAGTAGATCCCCTGAAGGGCTTCCTGGATCTGGCGCACGGCCGGAAAGCTCTTGCTCATCTCGAAATAGATCTCCTGGGCCTCGGAGAATTTCTTGACCCGGTAATACGCCTCGGCGAGGGCGGCGAGCATCTCGGGGTCGTTCGACTCGATCTTGTTCTTGTTCCCCTTGTCCCGCCCCGCCTCGAGATGGAAGAGGGCCTTCGCGTACTCCTTCCGGGACAGGTAGTGCCGGCCAAGGGCGAAATGGAGCGCCCGGAACCGCTTCCCCTCCCCCGCCTCCGCAAGGGCCGAGGCGCGGCCCACGATGTCCTGGCAGTCGGCGGCGACCCGATCGCACGCAAGGATGATCTCGGCGAGGAGGTCGGAGTCGGCCGGCTGCTTCCGGGAAAAATCGTCCCAGAGCCGCATCGCCTCGCCTTTGCCCCCCGCCGCGTACCGGTCGGCCGCCTTCCGGACGGTCGCCCTGTCTTTGTAGGTTTGCGGCATCTTCGAGGCGGCAAAGAAGGCGTCGTTCGCCCGCTCGGACGGCCCGCCGGTCCCCAGCAGGGCATACGCCTCCTCGAGGTAGTACGCCGCCGCATCCCTGGTCGCGGGGGAAGCGGCCGCCTTTCCGAGCCAGACGATGCTCGCCTTCCCGTAGAGAGTCGCGAGGCCATCGAGCAGCGCGAGGTCGTAGAAACGGATGACCTTGTCTTTCCCCAGGATTTCCTCGCGGGAGAAGGCCTTGAGGTCCGCTGACGCAAGGAGATCGAGCCCCTTCTCGGTCCGCCCGGCCCGGGCGTAAACGCCGACGATGCTCTTCAAGACCCGCATCGACGGCCTCCTGCCGGACTTCGCAAGCGCGCCCAAGGCCTCCTCGCACATCGGCACGGCATCCTTTTCACCGAGCCCGGCCGAGAAGTACGCCGCCGCGAGCTCGGTTTTGACCTCCAGGTCGGCCGCGTCCACGCCGGACCAGAAGCTCTTCGCCTTCTGCGCCTCGCCCAGCCTGTAGTGGCAAAGCCCCAAGCCGATGGCCGCGATGGCCTCCTCCGCCGTTCCTTTCCCCGCCTTCGCGCGGAACTTCGTCAATTGCGTCTTCGCTTCCCCGGGCCTTCCCGCCGCAAGGAGAGTCTCGCCCAGATACAGGTCCGCCAGGGAGCTTCCGCCCCGGCCCCTTTCACCCGAGAGCGTTTTCAGGTAATCGAGGTGGACGGCCACGGAGGTCCGGTAAAGCGCGCGGTGAAGCGCGGCGTTCTTCAGATAGGCGGCGCCCAGGATCAGAGCCGCCTGTCCCGGCGCGCCGGACCCGGCCGAGGAAAGGTACGGCTGAAGCACGCCGGCGGCCTCCCCGTAATGGCGTCTCTCGAAAAGCTTCGTTCCTCGAGCCACGGGGTCGTCCGCGCAGAAGGCCACGCTTGCCCCGGCCAGACAGAGGAGAACGGCGGAAGCACCCCGGAAACGGCGGAGGCAGGTCCCCGTCATTGATACGGCGCCTTATTCTTGAGCTTCGCGATGAACATGTGGTCCCACTGGTCGACCAGGGCGCGGAAGGCGAGCAGGCCGTCCGGCGAACAGTTCAAATCGTGGTTCATCTTCGTCCCGGTCCTTACGGGACGTTCGGTTCCGGACTTGAAGTCCACGATGTAGATCGGGTTGTACTCCTGTCGATCGTTTTTCACGTAGACGATCCCCGCGCTGTCGGGCATCCAGGCGGGCCCCGTCTCCACGTCCGGGATGACGTCCTCGGCCACCACCTTGGCGGCGAGCCCCTCGCCCTCCCCGGGGTCCGTCCCGTCGGAGGCAACCACGAGGATGGACCAGACGTTCGGATCGCCTGCGGGGTTGTAGTTCGAGTAAAAGGCGATCTTCGTCCCGTCCGGCGACCAGACGGGCCGGAGGTCGTCCCAGGGCCACGATGTCAGGGCTCTTCCGGTCTCCCGCCCCCCCGGCAGGACCACGGCGTCGATCAAGTAAATATCGTGGTTTTCGTTGCTGCCGTGGGTGACGGCGATCTTTTTCCCGTCCGGCGACCACATCGGGTAGAGATACGACATCCCTCCCGGCGTCAGGCGCGTCGCCGTCCGGTTCGACACGTCCATGAAGTAGAGGTCCCCTTTCCCGGTGCGGCCCGACACGAAGACCACCAGGTTGTCGGCAGCGGGCGACCAGTGCGCGTGCCCATCCTTCTCCTTATGGTCGGTCAGTCGCGTCGCTGTCCGACCGCCGAGGTCCCGCAGGAAGAGGTCGTAGTTCCCTTCCCCTCCGTTGCTCATGAACACGAACCGTTTCCCGGAGGGGGACCAGCTGATCCCCGCGTTGTAGCTCTCCTCGCCGGAGTCGCCCGGAAGAAGGAACGGCCTTTCGCCGCCGCCTTCGCCCTGGTGATAAATCGTATCCGCCAACGTGCCGTCCGGCCGCACGATGACGATCTCCTTCCCGTCCCCCCGGCTCCGCTCGAAGGCAATGAGGGAGCCGCCGGGAGACCACGCCGGGTTGGAATCGTTGCTGCCCGGCGCAAGTCCGGCCAAGGGACGGACATGCAGGGGTTCTATCGGGTCCGGCTGGTTTTCCGCCGGGGACCCCGCGGCGATCCCGAGAGCGACGAGTACAACCGCCGTCGCGGCGCGGGCGGCGACGCGATGCCGCCGCCGGGCCCACGTCGTCCGTTCCCTCATGATCCGTTACATCTTGTCCCGGATCTGGTCCCAGTACTTCCTGGCCGCCTGGCGGCTCTGTTCGAAGGCGCCGTGCCCTTCGAGCTTCGACGGGAAAAAGTCAAAATAGTCCCGCCACGCGTTGTTGGCGCCGTCCAGAAGCGAGGCCTTCTTCGTCATCAGGTAGAGCTTGTGATAGGACAGGGCCGTGTAGTAGTAGGTATCGTGCACCGCCTCCTCGTGCCGCTGGGTCGGGAAAAACCGCATGTTCTGCCGGGCCGTCTGCAGGTTCTGGAGCGCCTTGGTGAAGTTCTGGGCGGCGGCCTCCTTGTCCCGGTTCACGAGCTCGTTCCCCTTCTCGTAATAGGCGTGCCCCAGGTTGGTGAACATCACGGCGAACTGCTTGTAGATGAGTTGGCGGTTCGCCGGCAGGAAGAGGACGTTCTCGAACTCGCGGATCGCCGCCCCGAAGTCGTTCCTCTCGTCGAGGTAGATCTTCCCGAGCCGGCCGTGAGCTTCCGAATAATCGGGGTGCTCCTTCTCCGTCGCGCCGTACGCCTGGATCGCGGCTCCCATGTTCCCGGCCCTCGCGGCCCGCTCGCCGATCTTAAGATAATCCTTGAACAGGACGATCTTGAGGCTTCCGGTGCGGTCCTCGACGTCCCGGGCAAACTCCATCACTTCCTCGAAGTCCCGGAAATCGGCGCCCGCCGACACCCGGACCGTGTGGAACCCCAGCGGGACGAGCTTGCCCTCGGCGATCGGGGTCCTCCCGATGGGCGTCCCGTCCACGACGACGTCGGCGCCGGAGGGCACGGAGTCGACCTTGAACAAGGAATTGTTGACCGTGAGGACGAACTCCTTCGTCTCCTTGGCCGCACCGACCTGGATCTTTTCGCTGACCTGCCGGTACCCTTGCTTGTAGAGGAGGAGGTTGTAATTCTTCCCCAGGCGGACGGGCGCCGTCGACTTGCCGTCCGGGCCCGTGGAGCCGATCCATTCGCCGTTCAAATAGACGTTGACCCCCGAAAGCGGCGAGACGTCGGGCGGCAAGCCCCCCTTGACCGAGAGGGTGAAGACATCCCCGCCCTCCCCTTCCCGGGGGACGAAGCGCACGACCCGGTCGCCCACGGAGATCTTCTCGCCGGCCTTCAAGTCCTCGACGGTCGCCCAGGATCCCGCCTCTTCCGCCTTTTTGACCTTGAGGATCCCGATCTCGCGGTACCCCGTCACTTTGCCCGTCTTGTCGACTACCGGCGCCGCCAGGTCGAACTCGGTTCCCTTGCCGACCCCGTACCCGGCCTTCCCCAGGTTGATCCGGTAACGGTCCTCCTCGGCGGCGACCACGGTCCCTTCGAAGGGGAACCGCTCGACCGCGTTGGCGGCGATTTCCTTCGCGGCGGCAGGGATGGCGTCCGCGTCCTTGACCCGATCGATGAGAGACAGAATCAGCTTGCCCCCCGCGGCGTAGAACCGGGTCTCGATCAGGTAGCCCTTCTCGTCCATGGCGACGCTCCCCAGGACGATCATGTCGACCAGGTCGGCGAGCGGAGTCTTCTGCCATCCTTTGGCCGTCGCCTTTTCGATGGGGAGCTTGGCCTTCTTCATGGCGGCCTGGAGCGTCGCGGCCGGGACCTCGCGGAAGGCGGAGTACCGGAAGAGTTGGGCCGAGACCGCCTCCCCCGTCCGCAGGACAAAGTCCTGGAGGTCCGCGCCCGGGGTATTGCTCACGAAGCCGTAGATCCCCGTCCGGATCGCCCTGGGAGCGGCGGAAGAGAAGAAGCGCTGGATCTTGACCTCGCCTTGCAGGACCACCTGGGTCTCCCACTCCGCCGGGATGTAGCCGGGTGCGGTGAGGGCCAGCCGGACTTTCTTCCCCGGCTTGCCCCCGTACTTATAGGTCAAGGCCCCCTTGGCGTCCGTCTTCCCAGCTGTCTTGCCGTCCACGGACACGTCGACGCCGGCGATCCCGCGGGAGCGGCCGTATTCGTCGGTCAGGCACGAAACGCCGATGACCGCCTGCCTTGAAAGCGCTGTCTCGATCTTCTGGCCGGGCTTGAGCTTCCCGACCTTGGCGCCCCAGGGGGCAAATCCCGGCTTGCTCACGGAAAACTCGACGCCCTTCTTCGGCGCCGTTTTGTATTCGTAGCGGAACTCGCCGTTCTCGTCCGTCGTCCCGACCTTCTTCCCCTGGACCGCGACGTCCGCTCCCGCGACCGGTTTCCCCTTCTCCGTGACCGCGACGATGGCGTACATCGAAGCCTTAAGATCCGCCTTGAAGAAGTACCGCTCCACCTTGCCTTCCTTGGGGAGCTTCACCA